>JALVJE010000208.1 GCA_027028505.1 Bacteroidales bacterium | reverse complement strand
CGCCTGGTACGCGGAAAAGATGCGCTGTTCCTTTTTGATGATGAAAAAGATCCCAAAAACCTCGTCAACATAGCGGATCAGCACCCAGAGGTGGTCAAAAAACTCTCGGCAGCCCTTGACAAATGGTATGAAGAGACCGGCAAGCCGTTGCCACCGGATACCTACTGAATAGCCAGGGATCCCGGGGGATCCTGTAACCTGTGGTTCGGTTCTTCGAAGGAATCAGGATCCTGTCTTGATGAATTTACGATCCTCGACAAAATCTTTGCCGGTCACTTTCAGAAAATATTCTCCGGGAGCCAGCGAGGATATGTCAATGCGGGTCAGCCCCGGCGAAGGATGATTTAAAGTTTTCCACAACCTGCCTGCGTTGTCATATAGGCGGATCTGCCGGACAGGGATATCGAGAAAAAAGGAGATGTGCTCTCTTGCCGGGTTCGGATAGATCTGAAAACGACCCGTGCCTGTCATGTCCCTCTTGCTGACACTGGCGGAATCAACGACCACTGTGCCTGTTCCTCCGGGTTGAATACCTGTGTTTATGTAAGAGATCAACTGCCCGTCCAGCGTGTCATGAAGTGCCTCCACCGGATTGCTGTCAAGGAGCAACTGGTTGTAATTTCCGTAAAACCTGGCCTGCCAGTGAAGCTCTTTGTCGCTGCAGTTGGTCAGAACGGTTTTGACATTCTTTTCATGCCTGATACTGACATACTGATCCCCGACCGGTACGGAGTCTGCCTCTAGCCATGCGATGTCCTGCGGCAGCCGGGGAAGGGTAGCGACCTTCTGCCGGCCTGCATCGGCATCCACCCCCATCATTCCCATCACGAAGTCGGAGAGCAGGACGAAGGAGATCTCCGGGTAATTTTTCCTGGGATCGTAGTATATGTTTTTCATCATCGTCCATCCCCTCTCCGGCTGGTTGTATCTGAAATAGATCTCTGCATGATAGGACCGGGGCTCTACGAAAGCGACAGAGGGATAGTGTGAAAAAAGCATGTCGAGAGCTGCCTCGTTCCTGTCTCCCATGTCGGTCAGGCCGTATCGGGGAGGATAGCTGATATGCATCTGATCGAAGCCGGCACCATAGGAACCGTCCGGCCTGAATCCCCTGACATACTGGTTCTCTTTGTACCAATCTTTTCCGAATTTGTTTTTCAGGGATGTGGCTCTGTCTTTCCAATAGTAGGAATTAGTGGAATCCCCGCCGGCGGCCAGGATCCCTGCAAAGGCCAGATAAGCTCCATACTGGGCTGCCAGACCGTCGGCGGCTTCGATGAAATTGTCGGAGGATTGCTCGTTGTAAGTACAGGTGCCCAGGAAAATATTCCCTGTCTGCGACCAGTTGTCGTCGGCGATGCCGTTATTGTTCCGGTCGTGCTCCCATACGAAATTCTCCACGGATCGGTCGTAGAAAGCCAGCAGGTCCTTTTCCTCAAGATAGGTACTGTCGCCGGTCCATTTGTACAGTTCCAGGGCGCAGGCGGTGACCTCAAAAGCCTGGGGAACCTCCCGGACGAAGTCGGAGTCATTGTGGTAGTCCATGGGGTAGATCGATCCGTCAAATGCAAAGGCCCAGAGGGGATAGTATTTTCTTTCCGGTGTGGCTGACAGAGCGAACTGCCGGGTCATCGTCAGGTTTTCTTTGTCCAGGCCGATCAGGTGAGCTCCCGGGGCCTGGTGGGCGAAATCCCGCAGGTAAAAGGCCGGTCGGTCCAGCAGGCCGGCCCAGTAACAGGGGATATTATTCGTCATCTCTGAGGTCTGTACATAATTGATGGCTCTGGTTTTGGCCCAGTTGAACATCTCCTCCGCCTCCGGGCTGGAAGAATGTATGACAAAAGGGCTCTTCATCCGGAGGGTAGAGGCCGGTAGTTTACCCGTGACCGTCACCCTGGCATCCACCCAGTCGGCATGGTCCGAGTCGATCGATCCGTCAGCGTTATCGGCTTTGAGCTGCAGGTAGGAGATGCCTGTGATGTCCAGGTCAATGACCTGCGTGGAAAAGCCGGCTTTCATGACAGGACTGCTGTAGAGGAGGTTCCCGTCACCATACACACGAAAGATCACGGAAGCGGCTGAGTTGCTTTCCGGCACCTCATCATCGATGCCGACAGATGCCTGCAGACGGGAACAGGAGCGGTTCAGGAACCAGGTGATAGTGCTTTGGGCATGTGTGCCGATCCCCTTTTCGTACTTCACACCATTCAGGGTAAGGGTGTGGCCGGAAACAGAGAGATCCCGGTGGATGGCACCCCAGCCAATGGTGGCGGTTTGCCAGTTCAGGTCGCTGAGATAAACCTCTCCTTCACCGGCCCGCACAGGAAGGAATATCATTAATAAAAAGAATAGTAATGACCCGGAAGTATTCAAAAAAAGTTTTTTGGACATAGAATATGGAATTATTATAGCACGGGAAGCCCGGTAGACTTCCGGATGCTAATATTATTCAGATACAAAACTAACAGAAATTATGGATATAACAGGTCCTATCCGGTACCGGGAGAGCTTCTGGAAGATCTTCCTGTTTTGCTGCTTTTTGAGGATCATACGGAAATTTGTATATTTCAAGTGATTATAAATGATAAAGATATGCAACGACGACGTTTTATTGCTTCGACGATGACGGCTGCTTCGCTGATGGGCTTTGTGCCCGGCGCGGTGGCCCATGTGGTGCGGGAGTTTGACCCTCCCCGCCTCGAGAAACGGTCCCTGGGAAAAACCGGAGAGAAGCTTTACATCCTCGGATTTGGTGGGATCGTGGTGATGAACGCTACCCCGCAGGAGGCTGCTTCGCGGGTAGCTGAG
>JALVJE010000207.1 GCA_027028505.1 Bacteroidales bacterium | reverse complement strand
TGCGCATAATCGACAATGCCCCGCACCCCTTCCGGTGAGGTGATCATCTCAAAACGCCCCGGCACCGGCGGCAGCATGCTGATCTTCTCCAGCACCTCCCCGGCATCGGCCCCCAGGAGCACGGCCGCAGCATATACGGCCGTCATGTTCGAGGCGGAGAACTCTCCCGGAAAGGGGATCCACACCTCTCTGCCCCCCAGCACCAGCAGGGTGCCGTCAAAATGCATCTCCAACACCTTCCCCTGAAAATCAGCCGGACTCTTGATGCCGTATGTATATTTTTTCGCCTTTGTATTCTGGAGCATCACGCTGCTGTTGCGGTCGTCAGCATTGACCAGGGCAAAAGCATCTGCGGGCAGGGCGTCGAAGAATTTTTTCTTGGCATAGAGATACGACCTGAAATCCTTGTGGTAGTCCAGGTGGTCCTGGGTCAGGTTGGTAAAGATACCTCCGGCGAAATGCAGTCCGGCGATGCGCTCCTGATCGGCCGCATGGGAGCTCACCTCCATAAAAACATGATCACATCCTTTTTCAGCCATCAGGGCCATCTGCTTGTTCAGCAGCAGCGGGTCGGGAGTGGTATGGGTCGTACTGTGCTCCTCGCCGGCAATGAGGATACCGGTGGTGGCAAAAAGCCCCGCGCGGTGTCCCTGGAGACTGAACAGATGGTACAGGGAGGTGGCTATGGAGGTCTTGCCATTGGTGCCGGTGACCCCTGTCAGGCTGAACTTCGCGGAGGGCTCCCCGTAAAAAAGGGAAGCCAGCTCACCCAGCGCCCGGGCACTGTCTTCTACGACGAGCAGGGTCACCCCGGAGGCTTCCACCTCTTCCGGCACGCTCTCGCAGCAGATCCCGGCCACTCCTTTCTTCACCACCCCGGGGATATACCGGTGGCCGTCGGTGCGTGTGCCCCGCACCGCCACAAAGAGATCGCCCGGCCCCGCCTGCCGCGAGTCGGACACCACGCGGCGGAAAGTATCCGCATCGCCGGCGATCACCCGCTTCAGGCCGGTCAGCCGTTCTGTTATGTCTTTTAACCCTGTCATCACTTCTTCAGACTCATATCCAGATAAACTTTCATGCCCGGCGTCACACGGCTGCCGGGAGGTACCGATTGTTTTTTCACCGTTCCCCAGCCGTCGGCGATCACCCGTATCTTTTCCTTTTCGAGCAGATACATGGCATCCTTCAATCCCATTCCTTTCACGTTGGGCACCAGACCGGGGATCACCCTGAGAGATCTCATCACCACCACTGTATCCTGGCTGGTCACCACAGCCCAGGGGCTCTCACCCTCGGGCGATTCGTAGGAGATCCCCAGGTCACCGAACACCTTCTCCGTCTCCTTCACATCCCCGTTCTTGCTGAAAGGAGCCGTATTGGCTGTAGCGGAATAAGCCAGATAATCGCGTTGCAGATCGAGGCTGGTGGCATACACCTTGTCTGCCACCTCCCGGAATACCGGCCCTGCCACCAGGTTGCCGTAATACACCGAGTTGGAAGGCGCCGAGACCACCACGATGCATGAGTAGTGCGGGTCATCGGCAGGGAAATAGCCTACAAAGGAGGCCAGGTATTTTTTCTGTTTGTAACCGTGACGCTGGTCGGCTATCTGGGCCGTCCCCGTCTTGCCGGCGATCTTGTACACGCTGTTGCGCAGGTTCTTCGCCGTGCCGTCCTCGACAACCCCCTCCAGCATCAGACGGGCTTTGGCCAGCGTCTCCTTCGAGCAGATGGCAGGATTGATCACCTCGATGCCATACTTTTTCACCACCCGGCCATGGTAGCGCAGCTCTTTGACAAAACGGGGTTTGACCTCCACACCGTCGTTGGCGATGGCATTGTAGAACGTAAGGATCTGCAACGGTGTCATCTTTACCTCGTAACCGTGCGAGATCATGGCCAGCGAGATCCCCGACCAGTACTTGTCGCCGGGATAATGGATCATGGGGGTACCTTCTCCCTTTATCTCCAGGCCCAGTTTGTTGTTCAGGCCCATGCTGTAAAGGCGGTCGATAAGGTCGCGGGGATGATCGCCGTAATGTTCCATCACCAGCTTCGACATCCCCACATTGGAAGAGACCTCCAGAACCCTTTTGACGGTGATCTTGCCGTATCCGCCCTCGTGGGAGTCTTTGATCACCTTGTCGTAAAAACGCACTTTGCCATGGTCGGTGTCCACCGTATCCGTGAGCGACCAGGCGCCGTCTTCCAGACCCGCGATCAGCACGGGCAGCTTGAACGTGGATCCCGGTTCAACACTCTCGCCAATGGCAAAATTGTAGGTCTCCCGGTAGTCCCCATCGCCCACCTTCTCCAGGTTGGCGATGGCTTTGACATCTCCTGTCTTCACCTCCATCAGCACCACACATCCGTGATCCGCATTGTTTTTGATGAGCTGCCTTTTCAGGGAGTTCTCCGCCACGTCCTGGATATCGATATCGAGGGTGGTCACCACGTCCTTACCGTCTTCGGGATCGATCATATTCCCGTCATGGAGGGGCATCCACACATTGCCGGAGAGACGCTGCATGAGCCTCATCCCCTCCCGACCGCGCAGTTGCTGGTCATAAGCCCCTTCGATGCCTACCACAGCTCCTCCCTGCGACACATAACCGATGGTCCGGGCCGCCAGCTCCCGCTGTGGCCGGATCCGCCTGTTGGTCTGCACGATGATCAGCCCCGACTTGTACCTTCCCAGCCGGAAGAAAGGCAGCTGTTTCAATTGCTTCATCTGGCGGTAGGTGACATTCCTTTTCAGCAGGTAGTACCGGCTTCCTTGCCGGTAAGCCCTGAGCAATTCGTTCTTGTAAGACCCGGCCGGT
>JALVJE010000206.1 GCA_027028505.1 Bacteroidales bacterium | reverse complement strand
AAGCACAACTGAACGTGGAGCAGGCGAAGATCCAACTGCTCGACGTGCTGCTCACCCTGGGCTATGACAGCGACACCGCCGCCAACATACCCCCCCACATCATGCGGTATGCCCGCATCAAGTCGGGACTGGCCGCTGCCGAGATCAACCTGGAGCAGGCCCGCTTCAATTATGACGCTACGGTGCTGCGGGCGCCTTTCTCCGGCAAGATCGCCAACCTGAAATACCGCCTCTACGACCAGGTGGGCGCTGGCACCGACTTCTGCACCCTCATCGACGACGACCGCCTCGAGGTGATCTTCCCCGTCATGGAGGGCGAGCTGCCGATGGTGCGTGCCGGCAAGGAGGTGACCGTCGTGCCCTTCGCCACCCGCAAGGCGGTGACAGGCCGCGTGGCTGAGATCAACCCCGCCGTCGAAGAGAACGGCCTGGTGAAGGTGCGGGCCCTCCTCGACAACCCCGGCGAGCTGCTCGACGGCATGAACGTGAAGGTGTACGTGCGCACCGCCGTCCCCGGCAAGCTGGTGGTGCCCAAATCGGCTGTGCTGCTGCGGCAGAACCTGGAGGTGCTCTTCCTCTATAAACACGGCGAGGCCTACTGGACCTACGTCAACATCGAGATGGAGAACAGCGACTCCTACGCCGTCGTCGCCAACAAAGAACGCGGCGCCACCCTCCAGCCCGGCGACACCGTCATCATCTCCGGCAACCTGAACCTGGCGCATGGGAGCAAGGTTGAGATTCGATAGTTTCAGGTTTCAGGTTTCATGTTTCATGTTATGGAAAAAATCATTTTATTATGAGTACGATAAAGCAATTTGAAGATCTGGAGATCTGGCAACTGGCGAGGAAGATCTCGCATGAGATCTATGCGTTTACCAGAAAAGAATCCTTCAGCCGGGATTTTTCACTTGTGGACCAGATCAGAAGGTCCAGCGGATCCGTTATGGACAATATTTCGGAAGGTTTTGAAAGGGATGGCAACAAAGAATTCAAATTTTATCTGTCCATATCCAAAGGATCGGCAGGGGAGACGCGTTCACAACTATACAGGGCGCTCGATGAAGAATATATTACACAAGACGAATTCGAGCCGGTTTATGCGGAATTGATCGAGCTAAGCCGCAAGATCAAAAGCTTTATGAAATACCTTTCTTCATCAGACTACAAAGGCCAAAAGTTCAGATAATCAACCAAACCTGCAACCTGGAACCTGGAACCTGAAACTTGAAACCTGAAACAAAAAAATGGTCCGTTTTTTAATCCATCGCCCCATCGCTGTCACCATGACCTTCATCGCCATCGTGGTGCTGGGGGTGGTGGCGGCGCTGCGCATCCCCGTGTCGCTGATGCCGGCGGTGGACATCCCGGTGATCACGGTGCAGGTGACGGGCGACAAGATGTCGGCGCGGGAGCTGGAGAACACCGTCGTGCGACCCCTGCGCATCAACCTGATGCAGACGGCCCACTTGGCCTCTCTCAGCAGCGACACCCGCGACGGGCTGGCGCTGATACGTCTCGACTTCGACTACGGCACCGACATCGACTTTGCCTTCATCGAGGTGAACGAGAAGGTGGACCGCGCCATGAGCAGCCTGCCCCGCAACCTGTCGCGGCCGCGGGTGATCAAGGCCAGCGCCTCCGACATCCCCGTCTTCTACCTGAATATCTCCCTGAAGAAGGACTCCCTGGCCCTCGCCCGCACCGGCCGTTATCAGGCGTTGTCGTACGACTTCGCCGCCCTCAGCGACTTCGCCGCCCAGGTCATCGCCAAGCGCCTGGAGCAACTGCCCCAGGTGGCCATGGTGGATATGAGCGGACGGGTGGCGCCCGAGCTGCTGGTGATCCCCCACCGCGAGAAGATGGAGGCTCTGGGCCTCTCGCTGCGCGACCTGGAGAACGCCATCCGCCAGAACGACATACGCCTGGGCAACCTGCTCATACACAACGGTCAGTACCAGTACAACATCCGTTTCACCTCCACCCTCCGCACACGACGCGACATAGAGAACATCTACCTGAAAGTGCAAGGCCGTCTCCTGCAACTGAAAGATATTGCCGAAGTGCGGGAGCAGGTGCAGAAACGCCGCGGCCTGGTCACCGCCGACGGCACCCTCGCCGTCACCCTGGCCGTCATCAAGCAGTCGGACGCCCGCATGTTCGACCTGAAGAAACAGCTCCACAGCCTCGTGCAGCATTTCCGTCACGATTATCCCCATCTCACCTTCAACATCAGCCGCGACCAGACGCGCCTGCTCACCTACTCGCTCTCCAACCTGGGCCAGAGCCTCCTCTACGGCGCCCTGCTGGCCTTCCTGATCATGTTCTTCTTCCTGCGCGAGCCCCGCGCCCCCATACTCATAGGCATCACCATCCCCGTGAGCCTGGTGATCAGCCTGCTGTTCTTTTACCTCCTGGGCATCTCCATCAACATCATCTCCCTCTCGGGGCTGATCCTGGGTGTGGGCATGATGATAGACAACTCGATCATCGTCATCGACAACATCACCCAGTACCGGGAGCGGGGCCTCCCTCTGGCATCCGCGGCGGTCACCGGCACCAACGAGGTGATACGTCCCATGCTCAGCTCGGTGCTCACCACCTGTGCCATCTTCATCCCGCTGATCTTCCTCAGCGGTCTGGGAGGAGCCCTTTTCTACGACCAGGCCATGGCCGTGAGCATCGGTCTCTTTGTCTCGCTGATCGTCTCGATCACCCTGCTGCCGGTCTATTACCGGCTGATGTACCTGCGGGAGCGCCCCGGCGGCGGTTTCCTGCAGCGGCTGCGCCTGCCCGACCCTGTCGTGCTGTATGAGCGGGGCTTCCGGTGGGTGATGCGTCATCAGGCGGCCGTATGGACGGGCGTGGCGCTCCTGCTGGCAGCCGCCGGCATCTTTTTCTACGATATGCATAAGACGAAGCTGCCGCCCATCACGCGCGACGAGGTGATGGTGCACATCGACTGGAACGAGCCGGTCAACCTGGAGGAGAACAACCGGCGTGTGCGGCTCCTCCTGCAGGCCCTGCCGGGGCTCGTAGACCGTAACACCTGCCTGGTGGGCGAACAGCAGTTCCTCCTCGACTACAGCGGGGAGGCGACGACCAGCGAGGCGACCGTCTATCTGAAGGCGAAGAGCCCGGCTCTGCTGGACGACCTGGAAAAACGGGTATCGGCGTTCTTCCTGCACAGCTACCCCGGCGCCGCCTATCGTTTCGGTGAGGCGGAGAACGTCTTCAACCTGCTTTTCTCCGGCGAAGGACCGCCCCTGGAGGTGCGTCTGCGCGCCACGGGCGACTTTGGCCCGCAGCAGAACCGTTTCCTGCAGCAGACCGTCGAGAAGCTGCGGCAGGCCTTCCCCGGCGCGGCCATCCCCCCCGTCTCGTGGAAAGACCATCTGGTGCTGAAGACCGACCCCGTGCGGCTGCTCACCTACGATGTCTCCTACGACGCCGTGTACCGCGCCCTGAAGAGCGCTTTCAGCGCCAACCGCATCCTCGTCATCCCCCAGGGCAACACCTTCGTGCCGGTCATCCTGGGCGACGAGGAGCAGACGGTGGGGAAGATCCTCTCGCAGACCACCGTGCCCAATGGCAAGGGCGAGGCGATCCCCCTGCGGGTGCTGCTGCGCGAGGACCACGACTACGACCTGAAGACCATCGTCGCCGGCGGGGGAGGGGAGTATTACCCCGTGGCGCTGAACATACGGCCGCGCGAGCTGCCCGCCGTGGAGCGTAAGGTGCGGGAGATCCTGCGCGCCGGGGGTCACTTCGAGGCCGACTTCTCCGGCAGCATCTTCTCCAACCGCCGCATGCTGTGGCAGCTCACCGTGATCCTCACCGTCTCGCTGCTGCTGCTCTACTTTATCCTGGCGGCCCAGTTCGAGTCGGTGTGGCTGCCGCTGATCCTGCTGGTGGAGATACCCATCGACCTGGCGGGCGTGCTGCTCATGCTGGCCCTCTTCCGCGAGGGCATCAACCTGATGTCGATGATCGGCATCATCGTGATGACCGGCATCGTCATCAACGACTCGATCCTGAAGATCGACACCATCAACCGCCTGCGCGCCGGCGGCTACGGCCTGCTGCACGCCGTCGCCGAGGGAGGATGCCGCCGTGTCAAGCCCATCCTGATGACCAGCCTCACCACCATCCTGGCGCTGGTGCCTTTCCTCTTCACCCACGGTCTCGGCGCCGACCTGCAACGCCCCCTCGCCCTCGCCGTCATCGGCGGCCTCGGCCTCGGCACCCTCGTCAGCCTCTACGTCGTCCCCCTGCTTTATTACTACATCATCAAAAGGAGTTCCAGGTTTCAGGTTTCAGGTTCCAGGTTGGGAACCGCCCAAAACCTGAAACATGGAACCTGAAACTTATAACCTGAAACCTGGAACTTGAAACTTGGAACTTGAAACTTGGAACTTGAAACTTGGAACCTTAAACTTGGAACTTGGAACTTGGAACCTGAAACAATTTATAATCGCGGTTTCTCCTCTTTCTCGACGATCATCGTCTTCATCGCCCTGATGCTGATCGGCGTGAGTGTGATCCCTTTGCTGGATATCAAGCTGGAGCCCACGCGCTCGCTGCCCACCGTCACGGTCTCCTTCTCGTGGCCTGACGCTTCGGCCCGGGTCGTGGAGGAGCAGGTCACCTCGCTGCTGGAGGGCGCCTTTGCCACCCTCGACGGCGTACGTTCCATCTCGTCCTACTCGGCCCGGGGCAGCGGCACGGTGACGGTCAATTTCAAGAAAGAGACCAATATGGATGCGGCGCGCTTTGCCATGGCCACGCAGATACGACGTATCTATCCCTCGCTGCCCGAGGAGGTGTCCTATCCTTATCTCTCCCTCAGCGCCGGCGGCCGTGCGGTGCAACCCATCCTCACCTACAACCTCAATGCCGCCGCCAGTCCTTATTATATCCAGAAATATGCGGAGGAGCACCTCGTGCCGCAGCTCTCGACGATCCCCGGGGTGGCCGACATACGCGTGTCGGGGGCCACGCCCTTTGAGTGGGAGATCACTTTCCGTATGGACCGTCTTGCGGCGCTGGGCCTCACCGCCGACGACCTGGCCGGCGCCGTGAACCGCTATTTCAGAAAAGATATCCTGGGCATGGGGGTGATCGCTCCCGGCAGCGGCCATACCGAGAAGAGCGTGCGGCTGGTGCTGCAGAACGATATCCCCCCGGAGGTGTCGTGGAGCCGCATCCCCGTAAAACGCTCCGGCGACCGCATCATCTACCTGGGCGATGTGGCGGAGGTGCGATACCGCGAGCAGTCGCCCTCGGCCTACTACCGCATCAACGGCCTCAACACCGTCAACATGGTCTTTTACCCCGTGGAGCAGGCCAACAACATACGGGTGGCCCGCAGTGTGCGGGAGAGGATGCGGGAGATACGCCGGGAGCTGCCCCCCGGCTATTCCGTGCTGCTCTCCTATGACGAGACCGAGTATGTCGCGGCTGAGATCCATAAGGTGGTCCTGCGTACCCTCTTCTCCATGCTCATCCTGCTGATCTTCGTCCTGCTGATCAGCCGCCAGGTAAAATACCTGCTGCTGATCTTCATCAGCCTGGTGGCCAACCTGGTGATCGCGGCGGCCTTTTACTATCTGCTGAAAATGGAGATCCATCTTTACTCCCTGGCCGGCATCACCGTCTCTTTCGGCATCATCATCGACAACAGCATCGTGATGATCGATCATCTGCGGCACCAGCACAACAAAAAGGTCTTCATGGCCATCCTGGCGGCCACCCTCACCACCATCGGGGCGCTGAGCGTCATCTTCTTCCTCACCGAGAAGCAGAAGATCAACCTGGTGGATTTTGCCGGGGTGATCATCATCAACCTGACGGTGTCGCTGGTCATCGCGCTTTTCTTCATCCCGGCCCTGATGGACAAGATACGGCTGCAGGAACGCAGGAACAGGCATTACTACCGGAGCCGCAGGAGGGTGGTGCGCTTCACGCGTGCCTACGGCCGCTGGATCACGGTGATGAGCCGTTACCGCTGGGTGTTCATCGTGGCGCTGGTGCTCTCTTTCGGTCTGCCCCTGTACATGCTGCCGGAGAAGATCAAAAAGGATACACGCTGGGCCCGCCTCTACAACAAGACCCTTGGCAGCAGTCTTTACCGGGAGAAGATACGGCCGGTGACCGACAAGGCGCTGGGAGGCACCCTGCGTCTGTTCACGCAGAATGTCTTCGAGAGCTCTTTCTACTCCACCCCCTCGCGCACCGTGCTGTACGTCAACGCCAGCATGCCCGAAGGCTCCACGATCGAACAGATGAACGAGGCCATACGCAAGATGGAGAACTTCATCAGCGGCTTTGACGAGGTGGAGATGTTCAAGACCTATATCGGCAGCTACCGCAACGGCCGGATCACCATCTACTTCAAGCCGGAGGTGGAGAACGGCTCTTTCCCTTATTATCTCAAAGGCGCCCTGATCTCCAAAGCGATCAATGTGGGCGGGCTCGACTGGGGTATCTACGGCGTGGGCCGCGGCTTCTCCAACGCCCTCTACTCGGGATGGAAGAACAGCCGGATCATCCTGGAAGGGTACAACTACGACCGCCTCTATGCCTATGCGGAGCAGCTCCGGAAAGACCTCCTCAGAATGGCGCGCATAAAAGAGGTGGATATCCTCGGCGGCACCTCCACCTACAACACCCGTATCCTGCATGAGTTTTACATCCGCTTCAACCGGGAGCAGCTGGCCCTGGACAGCGTGTCGCTGGTACAGTTCTACAGCTACCTGCGCGACCGCACCTACCGCCGTTCCCTGGGGCGTTACTACCTGGGCGACGAGGCCGAGCGCGTGGTGCTGGTATCCGACAGGGCCGGCCGCTTTAACGTGTGGGACCTGAAGAACGAGCCCGTGGTGATCGGGAAACGTACCTTCAAAACAGGCATGCTCGCCTCCATACGTAAACGCAAGACGGGCAACGAGATCTACAAATACAACCAACAGTACCAGCTCACCGTCGCTTACGACTACATCGGGTCGGGTACCATGGCTGCGCGTGTGGAGAAAGAGAAGATCAAAGAGATGAACAACCTCCTGCCCCTCGGCTTCCGGGCCCGCTCTCCTTCCTATTCCTACTGGGACCGCAAGAGCAAGAAACAATACTACCTGATCTTTCTGGTCATCGTGATCATCTACTTTATCTGCAGCATCCTCCTGGAGTCGTTGCTGCAGCCCCTGGCCATCATCAGCCTGATCCCCCTGGCCTACGTGGGGGTGTTCCTTACCTTTTACCTTTTTGATCTGAATTTCGACCAGGGAGGCTTTGCCTCTTTCATCCTGCTGGCAGGCATCGTGGTGAACTCGGGCCTGTACATCATCAACGACTTCAACAACTTCGCGCGGGAGCGGGGAGGCGGGAAAGATTTGCGGCTTTACCTGAAAGCCTACAACCATAAGATCATCCCGGTCTTCCTGACGGTGATCTCCACCATCCTGGGACTGTTGCCTTTTATCTGGGGCGGGCAGCACGAAGTCTTCTGGTTCGCCTTTGCCGCCGGCGCTATGGGGGGGCTTCTCTTCTCCGTGCTTGCTGTTATTGTGTGGTTGCCGCTTCTCGTAAAAATTAAATAATTTTTAGGTTCCATGTTCCATGTTTCATGTTTCATGTTGGGGGCCGCTGTGGGGACGTTTGGGGTTTGATGCTCGCTGTGCGAGCGTTTGATGCGCCTGCGGCGCGTTTGATGCAGCCTGTCGGCTGTGTTTGAGGTTTGATGCTCGCTGCGCGGATGTTTGATACAGCCTACGGCTGTGTTTGAGGTTTGAATTGTTCCGGGTTCCAGGTGCCGCAATTCTGGAAATCTATGATTTCCTTAGAATTGCGAGCCTGCCTGCCGGCAGGTAGGCATCCTCGAAAAACTACGCAAATGCTCGCTTTGCGGCATTTGCTGTTTTTCGGGATTTCAGGTTTCAAGTTGCCCCTTCCTCCTTCAAGCATCGAGCATCAAGCTTCGAACTTCCTACGGCCATCGCGTTCCCATGAGGATCAGCGACACGCCCATGCCGGCGCCGGAGAGGAAGACCTTCCAGTCGTGTTGTTTCATCGAGAAAGAACGGATCAGGAGGTAGTTGACCAGGATGATGAGGGTGACGAGTATCAGCTGTCCCGTCTCCACCCCCAGATTGAAGGCAAAGAGGGGGGTGACGATGGAGGATTCCGTGCCCAGGAGCGAGCGC
>JALVJE010000205.1 GCA_027028505.1 Bacteroidales bacterium | reverse complement strand
GTGCCGTGGCCGCTACCGCCGGGAAAGATGTTTCTGCGGGCAGCGGTCCGGCGGAGATCACCTGGGAGAAGATACACCTGAACCTCTATCATCCCTGGACGATCACCCGCGGTACGGCAGCCTACAAGGAGAACGTCCTGGTATATTATAAAAAGGACGGTATCACCGGTGTGGGGGAGGCAGGCCACATGACCGCCGCCGGCCAGAACGCCGACCGCACCATCCGCGAACTGCAACCCCTGCTGCCCCTATATCGCGAAACGGATCCTTTCCTGTTCTATGACCTGCCGGAGAAAGCCCGCGCCCTGGTGCCCGGACTCTCCCCCGCCAAAGCAGCCATCGACATCGCCCTGATGGACTGGATCGGTAAGAAACTGGGGATCCCGGTCTATCAGTTCCTGGGTATCAACCCCGTATCCGACGTGAAGACCTCTTTTTCCATCGGGCGTGATACGCCGGAGGTGATGCGACAGAAGGTGAAGGAGGCGGCTCCCTACAAGATCCTCAAGGTGAAGATCACCGGCCAGGGGGACAAGGAGGCCATCCGGGCCATCCGCAGCATGACAGACAAACCCATACGGGTGGACGTCAACGAAGGATGGACCGACAAGGAGAAAGCCATCCGGGAGATCGAGTGGCTGGCCTCGCAGGGTGTGGAGTTCGTCGAGCAGCCCATGCCGGTGGATATGCTCAAAGAGACGCAGTGGCTGAAAGAGCGTTCACCCATCCCCATCGTGGCGGACGAGGCTGTCAACACCTCCGAAGATATCCTGAAGATCAAAGATGCCTACGACGGGGTGAACATTAAGCTGATGAAATCGGGCGGTATCCTGGAGGCTTACCGTATGACCATGCTGGCTCGTCTCTTCAAGCTGGACATCATGCTGGGATGCATGATCGAGACCACCGTCGGCATCGCCGCCGCCGTACAGCTGCAGGCCCTGGCCCGCTGGGTCGACCTCGACGGCAACCTGCTCATCCAAAACGACCCCTACAAAGGCCTTACCCTCCGCGACGGCCACTGGGTGATGTCGGGTAGGCCCGGGCTGGGAGTGGAGGAACGATGAACGATGAATGTCGAATGTCGAACAAAAGATCTTCTTAAATGTTCGTCGCTCATCCCCGCCCGGACGAACGTCCATTCGGACGGGGATCATCGATCGTCGTTCTTAACACATATCCCACACCGCGGATGGTTTCGAGTTGAATATCTTTCCCGGGTTTCAGGTATTTACGTATGCGGCTGATGAACACGTCCAGACTACGTCCCAGAAAATAATCATTTTCCCCCCACAGCTCAACAAGGATGTCTTCCCGTCTGAGGAGCTGATCCCGGTGAGCCAGGAGATATTTCAGCAACTGCGATTCTTTCAGGGTGAGCCGGTAGGTGTTACCGTAACCTGAGAGTTCAAGCCGGTCAGGGATAAAAAGGAATTTCCCTATGTGGAGGGCTTCAGGTTCCAGTCTCCCGGTACGTCTCAGGATATTACGGATGCGGAGCACCAGCTCCTCCGGCTCGAAAGGTTTGCAGATATAGTCGTCGGCGCCCGTTTTGAGTCCTTTCAGGATGTCCTCTTTGGATGTCCGGGCTGTGAGGAACAGCAGGGGCTGGTCTGCATTTTTCTGCTTGATCTTCTTCCCCAGCGACAGACCGTCCATGCCCGGGAGCATGATATCGAGGATACACAGAGCGGGGTGTTCCTCCAGAAACAAGGTCCACCCTTTTTCTCCGGTTCCGGCCAGCAACACCCGGAAACCCTGCATCTCCAGATATTGTTTCAGTATCTTGCCCAGGTCCTGGTCATCTTCTACCAACAGTAGTGTGATCATGGTAAGAATCATTTGGTATCATTACAGCGGCAAGGCGACAACAAAAACACTGCCCCGATCCGTTCCCTCCTCCAGGGTAACGGTTCCGTGATGCATCTCAACGATCTTTTTTACATAATAGAGACCCAGCCCCAACCCTTTTACATGTTTCTGTGATCCTTTTCCCCGGAAGAACTTCTCAAAGATATGCTCTTTCTCCTTTTCAGGGATACCGGTTCCGTTATCCGTGATCCGGATCAGCAGTTTCCGATCCTTTATGGTGGCGCTGAAGCCGATCTCCGGGGGATCTCCTCCGTATTTCAGAGCATTGCCGAGCAGGTTGCGAATGGCGAGGGAGAATTGGAACTCGTCCAGATAAGCCTGTTCCTCATTCAGCTCCAGCGACTCTCCCAATTTAAATTCTTTGTCTTTGTTCTCTATCCGGAAGGCTGCCAGTATTTTTTCCAGATACTCTTTCAGACGGATATTCTTTTTATGAGGGGTGATCTGATCCTGCTCCCACAGGTTAATGTCCAGAATATGGTCGATCAGTTTGCCCAGATGCTGGTTCTGTTGCCGGATGAGAGAGACCAAACCTGCAGTCTTTTCGGCATCTTTGAGTACTGCCGGATCTTCCAGTGTACCGGCAGCCACGGCGATGGTGGTGAGCGGGGTCTTCAGCTCATGGGCCATGTTATTGATAAAATCGGTCTTGACCATCGAAAGTTGCTTATATTTCAGCATATTATGCAGGGTGACAAAAAAGATGATCCCCGTAATCAGTATAGAAAGGAATGATAAGAGCAATGCCCCTGTCATGTTCCGGAAAATGATGCGGGCCTTGTGGGAGAGATCAATGTAGTAATCAAAATCCAGTCTGTAAAAATTCCCTTCACTCCGGAAACTGTTCACGTAATAGGGGCTGTTTCCGGCTTTTGTAGTTGTTATTTCGAGGGTGTCGCCTTTAATGCGGATCTCTCCGCCGGGATCAAGTAGTATGAATTCCCGGATCAGGATATATTCCCTGAAATCATCTTCCATTCCGCTGACCTGGAAATATGCTTTCAGGAAAGGGGTCAGCATGTCATAGCGTCTGAGGATATGATAGATGTAAGAGAGGGTCTGTTCGTCTGAGGAGTGGAGGGCCGAGTCGGCCGGACCTTGGGAATGCTCCTGGAGCAGATTCATTGCTACATAGTCGATCAGGGCATAGGCCGAGTCGAATCCGGTGGTGTGGTATTGCTTTTGCAATAGTTCCATCCCCTTAATTATCTCCTGCCGGTAAGTATCATCCAATTCGCGGGTACGTAAGCGGTATAATCCGGAGATAAGGAAAAACTGTACGGCGATGATAGCCGCCAGTGCAGTTCCTGCAATGATCATCAGAGGTCTGGGTTTCATGGCGCTCTGTCAAATACAAGGTAAAGATACAGGAAATCGCTCACCTCCGTTAATGTTAACCGGACATTAACATTTCATTAACCCAATGACCCGTATTTACACTGTAAATTTGTATCGGATGTTTAACCAAAACTTTATCCTCATGAAAAAGAATATTATTTCCCTTTTATTATGTTTTCTGTTTGCTACGTTCACATCCGGCATTTTTGCCCAGGGATCCGAAGACAAGTCAAAAAAAAGTGAAGAACAAACCCTGCAGGAACAGCAGCAACAGCTTGAGATGCTACAGGAGTTCATGAAGAAAAACATGGAAGAACAAAAAGAAGCTTTGGAAAAACTGAAAAAAGAATCGGAAAAATGGTCGAAGGAAAAGGAGTTTTTTTATGGGAATAATCCCCATGTAAGTTCCGGATACCATGGGTCAAATATCTCATTTATTATTAGAAAATCTCTTCAAGGAACTACTTCTACCCAGGATTATCCTTTTACCGTTGATACCCTTGCAACAAAACTTAACATCAATGTCCGTGCTAAATGCCAAAAAGGAATTATTTTGGTACAACTCTATTCGCCCCGGAAGAAGAAAATTAACAGCATAGCTGTGAATCCGACAGAAGATCTTTCCTGGAATCAGGTCATTAGGATCGTTACAAAAGATGATGAAAAGAAATACGCCGGAAAGTGGTTTTTTCGTGTCGTAACCAAGGATGCCGAAGGTTCTTATACCTTGAGCGTTACCACCTATTGAACAGATTGTCCTTCTTCAACCCCTCCGTGGTTGTTGGTATAGTTGGATGCTTCTGATCCGCAGGCGTGACTGCGGCTACTATCTTTTGACCCCTCCGGGGTCTATTATATCATCTTTCGCTTTCGCCCTTTCAGGGCTATTTTGATCTTGGTCCTTAATTTAATGATCGGGCTGCGCCCGATCCTGTTTGCTTACGCCCCTTCGGGGCTTTTTCTTATAGCTCATCTCTCATAGCTCATCGCTGACTTTTCCCACTCTTCCCACTTTTAGACTTTTTGACCTTTTGACCTTTTGACCATTCGCCCTTCATCATTCATCCCCGCCCGGACGAACGTCCCTGCCTACCGTCAGGCAGGCGTTCGGACGGGGATCGTCGTTTCTTTTAACATTCTTTAACAAAGCATAACAACTATTTGATAGTCAGTGTGTAGTATTGCATCTTCGGGCCGCTCCCTTCTCTTCCCCTCTTGACACGTATTTTCCGGCGATATAAATTTGCCTTCCGTTCTGATTGTCGTATTAAAATAAGGGAGGAAGTTTTTATGTCAAATGGTACGCATCATTCCGGGCGGGCGATCATCGCCGCAGTTATTTTTCTGCTGACCGGCTGGGGGCTGCAGGCCCAGGTCACTCTTTACACACCCTATTCCAGAGTGGCCGTTCCTCCGGGGAAGACCCTGAAATACAGCATCGAGGCAAAGAACAACGGCAGCACGCGCCAGACATTCAATCTGGCCGTCAGCAGCATGCCGTCGGGGTGGACCTACGACATGAAGGTGGACGGCTGGGATGTGAAGCAGCTCTCGCTGCTGCCCAAATCCAAGAAAAAGATCACCCTCGAGGTGAACGTGCCCTATAAGATCAAAAAGGGAACTTACCGCTTCCGGGTGACCGCCGGCAGCTATTCCCTGCCGTTGTACGTGGATGTGGCGCAGGAGGGTAAATACAAGACCGAGTTCACGACGAAGCAGGATAATATGCAGGGCACATCGCGTTCCAGCTTTACCTTCAATGCCGACCTGAAGAACGTTACCGGCGAGAAGCAGCGCTATTCCCTGCAGGCCCATCCGCCGCGGGGATGGCGGGTCATCTTCCGGCCCAACTATAAGCAGGCTACCTCGGTGGAGGTAGAGCCCAACCAGAAGATCAATGTGACCATCGATGTGAAACCGCCGCAGGAGGTGAAGGCCGGGAAATACAACATCCCTGTGCGGGCTGTCTCGGGCAACACCTCTGCTGTGCTGAACCTGGAGGTAGAGATCACAGGTACCTTTGAGCTGGATCTGACCACCCCCACCGGTCTGGTGAGCGGCCATATCACTGCCGGCGGCGAGGATGATGTCACGCTGCTGGTGAGGAACACCGGATCGGCGCCATTGCAAAACATCTCTTTCCGAAGCACCAAACCTGCCAAATGGGAGGTTTCTTTTGAGCCCAAAACCCTCGAAGAGCTCGGTGCAGGCCAATCCATGGAAGTCACGGCGAAGATCAAGGCGTGGAAAAAAGCTGTGGCCGGAGATTATATCGTGAACCTCACGGCCTATACACCGGAATCCACCGCCAAGATTGCTTACAGGCTTACGGTACGGACACCCATGCTGATGGGCTGGCTGGGCATCCTGGTCATCCTCATCGCCCTGGGTCTTGTGTACTATCTGATCAAAAAATACGGAAGGAGGTAAGCCGTGGCCGGGATGATGATCGAACTGTCGGGACTGACCAAGCGGTACGGTGATTTTACGGCCGTCGATCACCTCGACCTGCAGATCGCCAAAGGAGAGATCTTCGGCCTGCTGGGCCCCAACGGCGCCGGCAAGTCCACCACCATCCTCATGATCCTGGGACTCACCGAGCCGGATGAGGGGACCGTCCGTGTGGGAGGCATCGACCCGGTCAGCCGCCCCGTAGAGGTGAAGCGCCACGTGGGGTATCTCCCGGAGGATGTGGGCTTTTATGACCGGTACAGCGGATTGGAGAACCTGACCTTCACCGGTCGTCTCAACGGCCTCAGCGAACGGGAGGCCCGGGAGAAAGCCCGTACACTGCTGGAGCGCGTGGGACTGGAACAGGAGATGGATAAGAAAGCAGGCCTCTACTCCCGGGGCATGCGCCAGCGCCTAGGCCTGGCCGACGTGCTGATGAAAGACCCCGGGGTGATCATCCTCGACGAGCCCATCCTGGGCCTCGACCCCTTCGGCGTGAAAGATTTCCTGGAGATGATCGTCCGGCTGAGCAGGGAAGAGGATATGACGGTGCTCTTCTCCTCTCATCACCTGTACCAGGTGCAACAGGTGTGCGACCGCGTAGGGTTGTTCGTTTCGGGCCGGCTGCTGGCAGAGGGAGATATCAATACACTGTCACAACGTCTCTTCGGCAGTAATGCCTGGGCCGTGGAAGCTGTCGTAGCCGGAGAGACGCCGGCGGTACAGGCAGCGGAGGCGGTGCGACAGATCGATGGCGTAGCAGCGGTGAAAGTGGAGGATAACAAGCTGATCATGGAGTGCTCCAGGGATGTCACTGCTGACATATCACGCACCCTTGTGCAGTCCGGCGTGGGTATCCTCTCGCTCGTACGCAAGGAATTCGGATTGGATGATATCTATTATCGTTATTTCGAAGGAGGGAAAGATCATGCATGAAGCTACCGCAAAAGCAGGGAACGTTTCCGTGAAAAGTATCGCCGGATGGTTCCGCCGGCCGGCACGGAAGACAGCAGAGGAGGCGCCGGAGCATCCTTTCCGGGTACTGGTACAGAAAGAGATCGCCGACCAGGTGCGCAGCTGGCAGTTCATCATCCTCATCGTGCTGATCACGTTGACGGCGCTGGCCTCGCTCTATACGGCCCTCACCAACCTGAGCTCGGCCATCAAGCCGGATGATCCCACCGCTTCCTATATCTTCCTCAAACTCTTTACCGTCACCGACGGCACCATGCCCTCTTTCTTTGTCTTCCTCAGCTTCCTGGGGCCTCTGCTGGGCATTGCGCTGGGGTTTGATGCGATCAACTCGGAGCAGAACAGGGGGACGCTGAGCCGTCTGCTGGCGCAGCCGATCCATCGCGACTATATCATCAATGCCAAGTTCGCTGCCTCGCTGACGGTGGTCACCATCATGTTCTTCGCCCTGGGCATCCTGGTGATGGGCCTGGGCATCCTGGCCACGGGCATTGCCCCCACGCCGGAGGAGGTGGCACGCATCCTGCTCTTCCTGGCGGTGAGCGTGCTGTATGTCGCTTTCTGGCTCAACATGTCGGTATGGTTGTCGGTGAAGTTCCGCCAGCCGGCCACCTCGGCGCTCACCGGCATCGCGGTGTGGATCTTCTTCACCATTTTCTACAGTATGATCATCAACATGATCATCAAGGGGATCAACTCTCCAACCCTGCAGGCCAACCCTGCCTATCAGCTTTTTCTGGTGAAGCTGCGTCTGGGGCTGATGCGTCTGGCGCCGAATGCCCTCTACAGTGAGGCGGTGAGCACCCTGCTGATGCCGTCGGTGCGCAGCCTGGGGCCCCTGACGATGGAGCAGCTCAGCGGCGCCCTCCCCGGGCCGTTGCCGCTGGGACAGAGCGTCCTGCTGATATGGCCCCACATCACGGCCCTCGTCGCCGGTACCGTCCTCTGGTTCGTCCTGGCTTATGTGCCCTTTATGCGGAGGGAGATAAGATCAAGGTAAAGAAACGATGAAGGTCGAATGATGAAGGACGAACAAATTAACCATTTTGCTGGGTAGAGAATGCGTGAATGTGTGAATGCGTGAATGCCTTGCCCGACGTAGTCCCGAGAGGTCGGGACGTAGGCGGGATTGAAAAATCAGAAATCAGAAATCAGAAATCAGAACTCAAAATTATTTCGCTTTATCGATCTCTTCCTACTCTTCCCACTATTCGACTCTTTGACCGTTCGACCTTCGACATTCGTCAATCATCCTTCTTCAACCCCGCCGGGGTTGGGGATGTATTGGACGCATCGTGATCCGCAGGCGTAACTGCGGCTACTATCTTACGACCCCTCCGGGGTCCGGGAAGTGTGGAGTACTTGGAGTGTGGAGTCCCGCAACTCTTAAGATCTTCGATCCTTTAGAGTTGCGAGCCCGTCCGACTGGCGTCAGCCCCGTCCGAATGGACATTCGTCCGGGCGGACGGGCGGGGATGCTTGCTTATATTAATTGAAAAGTAGGCCACATTTCAATTGAAAAGTGTACCACTTGTCGAACCGGAATGAGAGGTTAACTTTCGTTCCTAAAAACGATGATAAGTATGTACACAAAACAAGAGATCATA
>JALVJE010000204.1 GCA_027028505.1 Bacteroidales bacterium | reverse complement strand
CAGCTGCGATTTGATCTTCATCTCCCGCTCCACGATCATATAGGCCTGCTGGTAATTCAGGGCATCCCGCAGACTGTCACTGCGCGCCGGAGGCTCCAGGTCCGTCTCCAGCGAAAGGTCCACCAGGAACTTGTTGCCCACGATCTGCTCCTCCTGGTAATGCCCGTGATAGGCGTAGAACTCCATGTTCTCGATCTCGATCTTGCCCATATTCCCGAAATTTGAGGCAAATTAATCAATAATATTTTGTTTTGTCTCCCTCCTGACCATTTTCGTGTTATTTTTGCACCACCGAAATGATCTGCACCCAAAAGCAGCCGTATCATGAACATGGAGAACATAGCACCTGATAAGGAAAAGGAGAAAGCTTCCCTCAATTTCATCGAGAACATCATCGAGGAGGATATCCGTAATAACAAGAATGACGGAAAGGTGTACACCCGTTTCCCTCCCGAGCCCAACGGATACCTGCACATCGGTCATGCCAAGTCGATCTGTCTGAACTTCGGCCTGGCCGAAAAATATAATGGCAAATGCAACCTCCGTTTTGATGATACCAACCCTGTCAAGGAAGAGACCGAGTATGTCGAGTCGATCATGGAAGATGTGCACTGGCTTGGTTTTCAGTGGGAAGGAGAACCCCGGTACACTTCCGACTACTTTGACCAGCTCTATGAATGGGCGGAGATGCTCATCCAAAAAGGCAAAGCCTATGTCGACGACCAGCCGGCAGCGGTGATCGCTGCCCAGCGGGGCACACCCACCTCCCCGGGTATCGAGAGCCCGTACCGTAACCGCACACCTGAGGAGAACCTGCAGCTCTTCCGGGAGATGCGCGACGGAAAATACAAAGACGGCGAGAAAGTGCTGCGTGCCAAAATAGACATGTCCTCGCCCAACATGCACATGCGCGATCCGGTGATGTACCGCATCCTGCATGAAGCACACCACCGCACCGGCGATAAATGGTGCATCTATCCCATGTACGACTTCGCCCACGGCCAGTCCGACTACATCGAGGGAATCACCCACTCCATCTGCACCCTGGAGTTCGAGGTGCACCGCCCCCTGTACGACTGGTTCCTCGACCAGATCGCCACCGGCAGCTACCGCCCCCGCCAGATCGAGTTCGCCCGCCTCAACCTCAGCTATACGGTGATGAGCAAACGTAAGCTGCTCGAACTGGTGGAGAAGAAGATCGTCAAAGGCTGGGACGACCCCCGCATGCCCACCATCTCGGGCCTGCGACGCCGCGGCTACACACCGGAGTCGATCCGCAACTTTGCCGACAGGGTGGGCGTGGCCAAAAGGGACAACGTCATCGACGTGGCCCTGCTCGAACACTCCGTACGCGAAGACCTCAACAAAAGGGCCCGCCGATACATGGTCGTCCTCGACCCGCTGAAGGTGGTCATCACCAACTACCCCGAAGGAAAGACCGAGATGCTCGAAACGGTGAACAATCCAGAGGACCCGGACGACGGCACCAGGGAAGTGCCTTTCAGCCGCGAGCTGTACATCGAAAAGGCCGACTTCATGGAGAATCCGCCCCGCAAGTTCTTCCGCCTGGCACCCGGCCGTGAAGTACGCCTGAAAAGTGCTTTTATTATCAAATGTGACGAGGTGATCAAAGATGAACAGGGCAACATCACTGAGCTGCGCTGCACCTACGACCCGGAGACACGCAGCGGCACCGGCGCCCAGCGCAAAGTGAAAGGCACCCTCCACTGGGTCTCCGCCCTCCACGCCCTCGACGTGGAGGTGCGCCTCTACGACCGCCTTTTCAACGACCCTGACCCGGCAGGACACAAGGACAAGGATTTTAAGGAGTTCCTCAACCCCGACTCGCTGAAGGTGCTGCAGGACTGCAAGGCCGAGCCGGCCCTCCAGGCTGCCCGTCCCGGCGATCATTACCAGTTCCAGCGCCTCGGATACTTCACCGTCGATCCCGACACCACCCCCGGCCATCCCGTTTTCAACCGCACCGTCCCCCTCCGGGACGCCTGGGCGAGAATGACGAAAAAAAAGTAGTTACGAGTTAGGAGTATCGAGTTGTTATTGATAACAGGTTCATTTAAACTCTTCAACCTATCAACATATCAACTTATCAACTCATCAACCCAATAAAATTACCACCCGATTTGACATTTTCCATGAAATATCTTACTTTTGTACCCCGTTTTTGCCCCGTGGTGTAATTGGCAACACGCCTGACTCTGGATCAGGAAAGTCTAGGTTCGAGCCCTAGCGGGGCAGCAGAGGAAGTTCGAAGCTTGATTGTCGAACGATGAACGAAAGGAGAAATTGTTTCTCCTTTTTTTTATCCCCATCCCTTCCATCTTCCCTCACTTTTCGATCTTCGACCTTCGACCTTCATCATTAGTCATTCATCGATCATCCTTCGAACCTGAAACTTCCTTCTGCTTTCTGCCTTATTATTTTTGCCTTCTTTTTGCCTTTCCTCGTCCGACGAAGCCGGTTCCTGAGTGGCCGCCTGGCGTACCGAAGGATGGCGAAGTCGGATGCCTTATTACTTTTGCCTTTCCTTTTATTATCTTTGGATTCACTATGTCCGCATCCAAGCATACCCCTGACGATCTCTCTGCCATGAAAGGCAGCGTCCCCGTCCGCAAACGCAGCTGGCTGCGACGGATGTTCGCTTTCGTAGGACCTGCCTACCTGGTGAGTGTCGGATATATGGACCCCGGTAACTGGGCCACCGACATCGAGGGAGGCGCCCGTTTCGGCTACATGCTCATCTGGATCCTCCTCGCCTCCAACCTGATGGCCATTCTGCTGCAGACCCTCTCCGCCCGCCTGGGCATCGTCACGGGCTACGACCTGGCCC
>JALVJE010000203.1 GCA_027028505.1 Bacteroidales bacterium | reverse complement strand
ATGCAATACAGTTGCAAATTTGTATGGTTTTTTTTCATGTTTTTCTTACCAATTTAATCCGTTTATATACCGTGATTATCAATGCTTTCCTTTTTTACTCTTATCTTTAATGCGGAATCTGGGATTATCTTTTGGACCCCGGAGGGGTCATAATATAGTAGCCGCAGTCACGCCTGCGGTAATAAAAGCATCCCCCCATATCCCAACCCCAGCGGGGTTGAAGAAAGATGTTCGACGAACACCGAACACTGAATATCGCCTGCCTGCCGACAGCAGGAATTTTGAATGCTGAGTTTTGAATGGGTTCACGCAAAGGAAGGCAAAAGTATAAAGGCAAAACGCAAAAGGATAAAAGTCGAAAAGTGGGAAAAGTATGAAAAATTGGAAGAGTCGGAATCGTGAGCGGTGAGTTGATAATCATAGATGACCAAGCCCCGAAGGGGCGAAAAGCAACCAGGATCGGGCGCAGCCCGATCATTAAGTACCAACGATACCATAGCCCTGAAAGGGCGAAAGCAGATTGTAGAAACGCGCAGATGCGCGTCTTGATTTTTTGTTTAGGAAAAAGTCAAAAGGAAAGAAGAAAGGAATGATGGAATAATGGAATCCGGAATGATCCAACAAAAAATATATTCTTCCAGAAACTACGTAGTTAGCTACGTAGTTAACTACGTAGCTATGATTTTGTAAATACCAATTAAGCAGATGAATACGGTTGTTAATTGTAGAAAGTAAATATCTACTTTTGTAAAAGTAGTGTTTTTTGCGCTGCTAACTTCCTGTTGGTTCGGGGGTTGGGTGAATGCATATTGGAGGGCAAATGTTAACTTTGCAGGCAATTTATATTTTACCTGACATGCAAGAGATCGAAAAAAAGATAGAAGATGCTGTGGTGGCGGCTGTCAGCGAAGTTACAGGAGAGCCGTTTACCGGGCAGGTACTGCTGCAGGAGACGCGCCGGGAGTTCGAGGGCGACATCACGGTGGTGGTCTTTCCTCTGGTAAAGCTGCTGCGCCGCAGCCCCGAGCAGACGGGCGAATGGCTGGGCGCCTACCTGAAAGAGCACCTGCCGGAGATCGACCGCTACAATGTAGTGAAGGGATTTCTCAACCTGGCCTTTACCGGTGCGTACTGGGTGAGCTTTCTCAATGATCTGCTCCGCACCGAAGATTACGGCCTGAAGAAGGCCGGCGACAAGAGCCCCATGGTGGTGATCGAATACTCCTCGCCCAACACCAACAAACCGCTCCACCTGGGCCATGTGCGCAACAACCTGATCGGTTACTCCCTCTCGCGCATCATGGCTGCCGCCGGCAACCGGGTGATCAAGACCAATATCGTCAACGACCGGGGCATCCACATCTGCAAGTCGATGCTGGCCTGGCAGAAATGGGGCAACGGCATCACCCCGGAGAAAGCCGGCAAAAAAGGCGATTTCCTTGTGGGGGATTTCTATGTAAAGTTCGAGCAGGAGTACCGCAAAGAGGTGGAGCAACTCGTGGCGCAGGGCTTGCCGGAGGAGGAGGCGAAGAAAAAAGCCCCCCTCCTGCTGGAGGCCCAGGAGATGCTGCGCCGCTGGGAGGCCGGCGATCCCGAGGTGCTGGAACTGTGGAAGAGGATGAACGAGTGGGTGTATGAAGGCTTCGACGTTACCTACAAAGCGCTGGGGGTCGACTTTGACAAGATCTATTACGAATCTGATACTTACAAGGTGGGCAAACAGATCGTGCTGGAAGCCCTGGAGAAAGGTCTGGTCTACCGCCGCGACGACGGCTCCGTGTGGGCCGATCTGCGTGACGAGGGCCTTGACGAGAAGGTGCTGCTGCGCTCCGACGGCACGGCCGTTTACATGACGCAGGACCTGGGCACCGCCGTCCTGCGCTACAACGACTTTCATTTCGATGAGCACATCTACGTGGTGGGCAACGAGCAGAACTACCATTTCCAGGTGCTGCGGGTGCTGATGAAAAAGCTGGGCTATCCCTGGGCCGACCGCCTCATCCATCTGAGTTACGGTATGGTGGAGCTGCCGGAGGGCAAGATGAAATCACGTGAGGGCAAGGTGGTGGATGCCGACGATCTCATCGCCGGCATGATCGAGACCGCCCGCGAGATGGGCGAGGAGCTGGGCAAGCTGGAAGGACTGGGAGAGGAAGAGAAGGAAGAGGTCTTCCGCAGGATCGGCCTGGGAGCGCTGAAATATTTCATCCTGAAGATCGACCCGAAGAAGAACATCGTCTTCAACCCGCGCGAGTCGATCGACTTCAACGGCAATACGGGTCCTTTCATCCAGTACACCTACGCCCGCATACGGTCGGTCTTCCGGAAAGGAGAAGAGCGGGGTGTCATTGTGCCTCAGACGCTGGGCAGCGACTACCTGCCCAATGAGAAAGAGTCGTTCCTCACGCGCCTGCTGGCCCGTTTCCCAATGGTGCTGGCCGATGCGGCAGAGACCGACAGCCCCGCCCTCATAGCCAACTATTGCTACGAGGTGGCCAAAGGCTTCAACCAGTTCTATCACGACTACTCCATCCTCAACGAACCGGACGCCCGGGCACGCGACCTGCGGCTGGTGCTCGCCCAAAAAACCGGCGAGATCCTCCGCACCGCCATGGAACTGCTGGGGATAGAGATGGTGGAGAGAATGTGAAGCTCGAAGCTCCCCGCCCGGACGACGTCCGGTCGGACGGGGAAGCTTGAAGCTTGAAACCATCAACTACGAACTATGAACTTTTATATATTTACGAAAAAATTAATGAACAGATATGTTTGAGAACCTGACAGACAGGCTGGAGCGTTCTTTCAAGCTCCTCAAGGGACAGGGCCGGATCACCGAGATCAACATCGCCGAGACGCTGAAAGA
>JALVJE010000202.1 GCA_027028505.1 Bacteroidales bacterium | reverse complement strand
TCGACATCGGAAATTACAATGAATATCTGAAAGTGCTCCAGACCGACGGCGTGGTCCATTTTGTGCGGATCGAAAAGCAGCCCGTAAAGGTGCAGGATGAGCTGATCGAGGCGATCCGGCAGTATGAGCATTCGGGTGAGTTCATCTCCGAAGAGGAGGAAAAACAGTTGCAGGTGGGTGATACCGTGGAGGTCGTGCAGGGCTCCCTGAAAGGGCTTTTCGGCACCCTGGTACACCTCGGCAAAAAACGCAAAGTACGCATCATGCTGGAGGTAGTCCGGCAGTCGGTTTATGTCGATGTACCCAAATCTTATCTGAAGAAGGTCTCCGAAACCAATATTAAGAGAAAGACCTGACCTCTTTCCTTTCGAGCCATGCCGGTTTCAGGCTGAAGAGGATCCCCCAGAACGAAGTAAAGAGCGTGATGAGGTAGAAGAGAAGGCTCAGTGCCACGGCCTGATCTGCGTTCAGGTGCATCCACGAAGCCCCTGTCAGGAAAGTGAACTCCCGGGCGCCGATGCCTCCGACGGTGATGGGCAGGATGGCCACTACGGAGGAGATGAGGAAAAGGAAGAGATAGGGGATGTTCTCTCCCGTAATATGCAGGGCGTGGAGGATCATCCAGGCCGAAAGGACCTGCAGGATCTGCACGGCCAGCGAGAGCGCTCCTGTGACAGAAAAAACGGGAACAAGGAGCGGAGCGAACATCCTGCAGGCGCCCCACAGGGCGGCGACCGCTGCCGGAGCGATAAGCCAGACCACGCTTTCCCACGGCATATTGCCTGGTAGGAAATAGTAAAAAAGCAAGGCAAGTACGACCAGGGCCGTCACCCCGCTGAGACGGTCGGCCAGCACAGCCCGGAAGATCTGACCCGCCGGCACCTTTTGTTTTTTATTCAACAGCCAGATCTTGTACCCGTCGCCGCCGATACCGCCGGGGAGGAAGAGATTGTAGAACATGCCCAGCAGGTAAAGCCGCAGGTTGTACGAGGTGGAGAGACGGAGTCCGGTAGCTCCGAAACAGATGTTGAGCCGGAAAGCGGCAACGGTCTTGGAGAGGATGAACAGCAACAGGGCCGGCAGGAGCCAGAAGAGATCCGCCCGGCCGATCACCTGCAGCACCGTGTGCAGCTCCACTTTGTGAAAGACATACCACAGGGCCAGGAGGGTGACGGCGGTCTTGCCGGCAAGTTTCAGCAGGTCGGACGCCTTATTTTTCTCCACGGATGATGCGTTTGATACGATAGGGCTTTTTGTTCTGCGACTCGTAATACGTGCGCATGAGTATTTCCGAGACGATGCCTATGGTGATGATCTGTATCCCTCCCAGGGTGAAGAGGATAGCTGCCAGCAGGAGTGGTTTGCCCCAGATATCATGCCCCAGGATCTTCAGGATCAGGAAATAGATATCGAGCGCAGCACCGATGGCGAAGGTGATGATGCCCAGGGTGCCGAAAAGATGAATGGGACGGTCCATGTAACGCTTGAAGAAAAGCATGAAGAGCAGGTCGCTCATAACCCGGAAGGTGCGGCCCATGCCGTATTTTGACTTGCCCCGGGTGCGGGGGTGATGCTGCACGGGCACCTGGGTGATCGTGGCTCCCTGCAGGGCTGCCAGGACAGGGATGAAACGGTGCAACTCACCGTACAACTCCAGGTTACGGGCGATATCACGGCGGAAGACACGCAGCGAGCAACCGTAGTCCTTCAGGTGCACTCCCGTCAGGGAGCGTATGAGAGCGTTGGCCATACGGCTAGGGATCGTCCGGAAAATGCTGTCGCGCCGCTGTATGCGCTCGCCGGCCACCACGTCCCAGTCGCCGTCTTTCATCAGCTGCAGCATGGCCGGCACATCGGCAGGATCGTTCTGCAGATCACCGTCGAGGGTGACAATATACGCTCCCCGTGCCTCGGCGATGCCGGCGGCCAGCGCAGCACTCTGGCCGGCATTCACGGCGAAGTCGATGCCCGTAACCGCGGGGTATTTTTCAGATACGGAAAGGATCTTCTTCCATGTACCGTCACGGCTGCCGTCATTGACCAGGATGATCTCATGGCTGTACCCTGACGTCTCCATGGCCCGGGTAATGGCCTCGCAGAGAGGCTCTACATTCTCCTCCTCATTGTACAGGGGGATGATGAATGATATCTCAGGTTTCTCAGCCATAAAAAACTCCGTTTCAGCGGCCCTGGCCGTCTCTGCGTGATAAAACAAAGTAAATATAAAAAAGTGTCAAAAAAAAACTTTACGGTTTCCGGTGTCCCTGACGAAAGAGGGCACACTATTTTTTTATTAACTTGCAGCCGCTTCCATGAAAAACGGGAAAACCTTTCCGGATGAAGAAAAAAGAAACACTTACTCTCCTGGTGCTTCTCCTGGTCACGGCAGGGATCCTGCTGTGGGTCTTCCGCCCCGTTTTACAGCATCCCAACAGCTATATCTTTTCCCGCGGGGCGGACGGCATCAAGAACTACTACAATTTTTCCTATTACCTGAAATATGTCAAAGGCATCCGTTTTGACGGGGTCAATTATCCTTACGGCGATCATCTGCAGTTCATCAACTCCCATCCCCTGTATGTGCAGGTGCTGAAGTTCGTTGACCGGCACATGGTCCGTATCTCGCCCTATGGTGTGGGCATCCTGAACCTGACCATGATCTTCTCCCTGCTGCTGGCCGTGCCTTTCCTTTTTCTCATCCTGCGGCGTTTCCGGCTGCCCCGTTGGTATGCTTTCTGGATGGCTTTGGTGATCCTTTTCCTTTCTCCCCAGCTCGGCAGGCTGGGAGGCCATTTCGAGATGTCCTATGCTTTTTTCTTTCCCCTCTACCTTTACCTGATGATCCGCTGGTACGATGACCTGCGACGGAGATGGCTGTGGGGCACGCTGATGGTGCTGACAGCGCTGGTAGGAGGGTTTACCAGCGCTTATTATGCAGCCTTTTTCTTTGTCTTCCCCGTAGCTTTTCTGTTGGTGCGGGCATGGGTGATGCGGCATGATCTGCGGCATTTTGCGGGGGAGGCGCTGGGGCTCTTCACCATTGCCGTGATCCCCGTGCTGGCGGTGAAAGGTTTCTCGGCCCTGACCGACTGGGTGACAGACCGGCCGCACAACCCCTGGGGTTTTTATGTTTATCATGCCAATATCTGGAGTATCTTCCTGCCTTTCAAGTCGGAGCTGGCAGAGCTGCTGCCCGGTCGTATCACTCATTACCAGTGGGAAGGTCGTGCTTTTGTGGGGCGTCCTGCGTTGTGGCTGGCCCTGGTCATCACCGGAGCGTTCATCTGGTATTTGATGCGCCACAGGAAACTGCCGCTGAAAGCTTTTTTCCCCGATACGAAGATCAACCTCTTCCTGACCGCCTCGGTAATTGTCCTCCTTTTCTCGATGTGCATCCCTTTTAAATGGGGCCTTCATTTCCTCACCGATCTGATCCCGCCCCTTAAACAGTTCAGGGCCCTGGGGCGCTTTGCCTGGTGGTTCTATTATGTGTATACGATCTTTACGGCCTGGCTTGTCTGGGTCTTCTACCGGTGGCTGCGCCTGAAGAAACTGCCTGTGGTGGCCGGGACAGTACTGCTGGCTTCCCTGGCAGCCTGGACGCTGGATGCCGGCATGAACGTGAAGAAAAGTACGAAGTATATTTTCAACAAGAACGACCGGCTGGAATCCTCCGATGCCGAATACCTGTCACGTTTTTATCAGGAGGGCCATGATCCGCAGGAGTTCCAGGCCATATTCTTCCTGCCTTTTGCCAACACATCGGGTGATAAACTCTATTTTGAGAGGGGGCTGGGGGCCTTCGGTGAGGCCATGAAAGCCAGCTATCACACCCGTATCCCCATTGTGGAGAGCTTCTCGCCCCGGCTCTCTTTTTCGCAGGCCCTGAGCAGCATACAGATGCTGGCCCATCCTGCCATATACAAGACACGTGTGGACGACATGGACAGCCGGCCCCTCCTGCTGGTGGTACGGAAAGAACCGCTCAACGACAGGGAACAGTGGCTCCTGGACCGGGCAAAGGTATGGTGGGAAGATAAATATATCCGCCTGGCCAGCGTGCCGGTGGAGGTGTTCAACGATGCCCACCGGCAATGGTATGACAGCATCCGGAAGATGACGGATACGCTGCCGTGTTACGGAGAGATCTGTACCACAGGCGATACCTCCCGGATCTTCTTCGACAGTTTTGAGGAAGGGCGGGCAGAGCATGTGTTCACCGGCAAGGGCGCTTTCTATATGAAGAAAGGAACTACAACACTTTTCGACAGGTCTTTTGCCAGCCCCGGCGAAGGAGAGAGGCTGGAACTTTCTTTCTGGCTCTTTTTTGACGAGCGTATCTATGGTATGCCGGAGGCATGGCTGGAGCGATATGACCGGCAGGGGAAACGTAAGGAACGGGTAAAGCTCAACACACGCAGCACCCATGATGTGTATGGCCGGTGGGTGCGGGTGCAGCATCTTTTCCGGCCGGAGGAGGGAAGCCGCTACCGCCTGATCGTGAAAGGCCGGTATGTGACGGTCGACGCCCTCCTGGTGAAGCCGGAACAGGTGCCGGTACTGATCCGGGAAGGCGATGGTCCCGATCTCTTTAACAATTATCCGTTGGTGAATAAACCCTGATCCGTTGACAGAAAAGAACTTCATAAAAAAACGCTTTCCTTCCGGCTTTTGCGGTAGCGATAAAGGCTGTCGCTGGATCTTCCTGGTCCTGCCGGCCCTGTTCCTCCTGCTGGTGGTGCTGATCCATTACAGTTATGGATGGTTTTTCATGACCCGCATCGACCCGGAATATTTCCATCTGTACAACGGCATCGCTTTGTCCACTTTCCATTGGGATATCAGTTACATTGCCCATCCGGGCACTCCTCTGCAGATGCTGATCGGGGTGGCTGGCCGCCTTGTGCAGCTGCTTACCGGAGGGGATCTGGTCACTGCCGTGATCAACGATCCCGAGCTGTTCATCCACGGGGCCAATATCCTGTTGAACCTCCTGAATGCCGTGATCATTTTTTATCTGGGGTATCTCACCTACCGATATACCGGCAGTTATCCTGCGGGATTGCTCATGCAGCTGATACCTTTCGGCAGCCATTACCTTCTGACCGTCTCGGCACGGCTGGCAGCCGAGTCGGCGGTGGTCCCTCCCTTTATGCTGCTGATACTGGTGGCCGTGGTGTTCATGTATGACGACAGCCGGGAGGAGCATATGCACAGGTATGCCGTTCTCTTTGCCCTGGTGACAGGGCTGGGCATCGCGTGCAAGGTCTATTTCTTTCCCATGGCCCTACTGCCCTTAACCGTGATCTCCGGGGGAAAGAACCGCCTCCGCTATCTCCTGTATACGGTGCTGGCCGTGATGGTCCTGGCCTTTCCCCTGGTAAGCCACATGCATAAAGCCTGGGAATGGTACGGGAATATGGCTACCCACAGTGCAAAATGGGGAGAGGGATCCAAAGGGTTCATGGATCTGCACAAGGTGCCTTTGCGGGTCACTGAGCTGTATAAGTACACGGACAGCCAGATCTTTTGGGTCCTGGGGCTGGGTCTGCTGCATTACCTGGTCTTCCGGTTGATGCCCGCCCTGCGCCGTGACCCGCGGGAGAGGGTAACGGAAAAAGTGTTGCTGGGGATGATCCTTTCAACAATATTGTACATCGCTATGGTACTGAAACACTTTGCCTTTCATTACCTGATCCCTGTACTGACGGTGAAGATTTTCTTTATCTTTTTGATGACGATCCTCTGGAGCAATATCCTGAAAAGGAAAAATGCCCGTGTCTGGCTCTCGCTGGCAGCGGTGGCGATCGTGCTCGTGATGCTGCGCCCCCAGCTGGGCACCCTCCGGCAACGCATGGCCGAAAACAGCGTTCGTGTGGAAAGGAACAAAGCGCAATATTGTACGCTCAGAAAATATTTCAGTCCGGATACTACGGTGATCATCAGTGCGGTGTATTATGGAGCCCCTTTTGTTGCCTGGGCCCACATGAACGGATATCTGATGAGCGGGAAAGAACGGAGGATCTTCCGCGAAGGCCTGAAAAAGAAATTCCCCTCCACCCACTTTTTTATTTCGTGGTCGGAAAAATTCTATCACTGGGAGGACTATGTCCCGGCAGGCGACCTGGTGAAAGAAGGCCGGTCGGTATATGTTTTTATCGGGAAAGGCAAGGAGGAGACCTATGGGAAGATCAGGGAGAGGATACAGCAGGCGATGGAAGAGAAAGGGTTCTCCATGCGGGAGAAGCTGTTGTTCAGGTTCAGTGATCCGGATGAGTATTTTTATGAGTTGACCCCCGTAAGAAAAGAGGAGACCGCTGAGGCTCATCCGGCAGAAGATCATGTAAAAGAGAAAGAACATGGGAAGGATCTTTCAGAATAAAAGATACTTCAACAGGATTTTCCGGGGTGGAGAAGGACGGGATAGGGGTGATCTTGTGTTCATCCTGTTGTTTGTTGTTTTCGCTTTCTTCTACTACCACAATTTTCTCGACAAGGGCCCCCTCAATGTCCACATGTGGCGGCAGACAGACTGTCTTTCCCTGACGTTGAATTATGCGGAGGGTGCAAAGTTCTTTCAACCGGAGATGCATATTCAGCTGGCAGATCATTATACCAGTGGCAAGACCGCCGGAGAGTTCCCTTTGATGTATTACATCGTCGGGAAATTATGGCAGGTGTTCGGACAGAGCTATCTGCTGTACCGGTCGTTCTATCTGTTGATCCTTTTGGCCGGGACCTGGGCTTTTTACCGTTCTCTGAAGATCCTGTTCAGAGACGGTTTCTGGGCGGTCTTCATGGCTTTACTGCTTTTCACCTCTCCCGTGTATGTGGACTACGGGGTCAGTTTCCTGACGGATGTGCCGGCTTTTGCCTTTGTGCTTATCGCCCTCTGTTTTCTGGTAAAGTATAAGCAGAAAAAGAAATTGTTGCTCTATTTTGTTTCGATGGCCTTTTTTGCCCTGGCGGGACTGATCAAGGTGTCGAGCCTGATCGCTTTCGTTTTTCTTTTCCTGGTATTCCTCCTCGAACGACTGCCGGTCCGAACCCTCGGTGACCGGAAACTCTTTGACAGGCCCGGCTATGAGTTTACAGGATTTTTTCTTGTCGTTCTGGTGATCTTTTCATGGTACTATTACGCGCATCTGTACAATGATGAGCACGGGCTGAAATACACTTTCAACGATATTTATCCCATATGGATCATGAAAAAGGGAGAGATAGGGAATATGCTCAGGGAGGCCTGGAATTTCCCGGTGTTGGTGTTCTTCAGCAGACCCATCGTATTCCTGCTACTCCTGCTGGGAGGGGTGAATCTTTTTCTCCGGAAGAAGATGCCTTTGCTGGCGTATCTGGCGAACATCCTGATCATCGCCGGCTCGGTGATCTATTTTATCCTGTGGGCCCCCCTGATGGGTGTGCATGATTATTACTATACGGCGCTCCTGATCCTGTTCGTGGGCGTATTCATCCCTTTCCTGTGGGTCGTCAGGGAGCATTACCCGGCTTTGTTTAAAAATAAGGTACTGAAGGTCTTTCTCGGCGTTTTTCTGTTGTACAATTTTCTGTACTGTTATGAAGTCACGGAGCTGAAGACCTTTGCAGAGAAAGGCCGGTTTCCCCTGGTGGGCGATCATAATTTCATCGGACTGATGAAGTATACCAATACAAAAGTGAAGAAAAAATGGATGAGATATGCTGATATGAAGCCTTATCTGAAAGAGTTGGGAGTCGGAAAGGAGGATAAGGTCATCTCCCTGCCTGACAGGTCTTTTAATATTACCTTGTACCTTATGGACCGGAAAGGCTGGACGAACCGTGAGAAATATCATCGGCGTGAAGATATCGACAGGCTGATCGGAAAAGGTGCGAAGTACCTTTTTCTCTCCGATCCGGAACTGTTAAAGAAACCATTCCTTTCACCTTTTTTGTCAGATTCCGTGGGGGATTATAAAGGCATCCGGATCTACCGCCTGACGCCGGGGATGGACGCACCCAGATAGGAGTTCCTATTTTCGGGAGAAGATGTTGTATTTGAGGATGCAGTAGATGGCCCGTACGCCGTCTTTCCAGTTGATCTTCTTCCCTTCCTCGTAGGTGCGGCCGTAATAGGATATCCCGATCTCATAAATGCGTATGCCCGGTACCCGGGATATTTTGGCGGTGACCTCCGGCTCAAAGCCAAACCGTTTCTCCTTCAGGTTCAGCGACTGTATCGTCCGGGTCTCGAACAGCTTGTAACAGGTCTCCATGTCCGTCAGGTTGAGGTTGGTGAACATGTTGGAGATGAAGGTGAGGAT
>JALVJE010000201.1 GCA_027028505.1 Bacteroidales bacterium | reverse complement strand
CAGGGATCATTTTAGGGTTGACCCATATCATTTCATCATGGGTTCCCCTTGCTTTCCTGATGCTTGCCGGCGGTGTTATGGCTTTCCTGGCCTTTGCTGCCCGGGATCCTTCGGTGAAATACCGGCGTAGTTCCCTGGGCGGAGCAGGGATCCTGTTAATGTTCCTGGCGGCAGGCTGGATGGCTGCCTTTCTGGCACGGGAAAAAGTGGCAGCCAAAACCTCCCTGATGGGTCCTGCGATCATCCGGGGATATATTTTGCAGCCTGCGGCAGAACGCAGCAGGAGCCAAAAGGTGGTGATCGGCGTGAAGGCTGTCAGGCAGGAGGGGAAATGGTACAGAGCCGGGGGGAAAGCCGTTCTTTATTTCAGAAAAGACAGCCAGATAACAGAGGCCCGCACAGGAGATATGCTCCTTCTGCGAACCAGCCTGCGTAAATTCCCTTTTTATAATAATCCGGGAGAGTTCAATTACCGGCGTTATATGAACGACCGGGGTTTTTTCTGGGAGGGGTATGTAAGCCAGGGTGCCTGGTATCGCATACCGGGAGAGGAGAAGAGGAGCCTGAAGGTACTGGCCGGCAGGGTCAGGGCTTCGCTGGTGCAGCTCCTTAAAGATCATGGTCTATCGGGACAGCGCCTGGCGGTGGCGGCAGCCCTGCTGACCGGTGAGCGGGAATATATCGACCGGGAGACACGCTCCCTTTTCAGTGCCAGCGGCACCATGCACATCCTGGCGATCTCCGGTCTGCATGTGGGGATCATCTACCTGGTGCTGATGTGGCTTTTTCGTCCTGCTGCTAATGTGGAAGCCTTGAAATATCTTCGTTTCTTCGTTATACTCCTGGCCCTGTGGGGGTATGCTTTTCTGACGGGATTATCTCCTTCCGTGACCCGCGCGGCATTGATGTTCTCCCTTTTCCTGACGGCAGATGTCTTTCAGCGGAAAAGCGATCCGTACAATACGCTGGCGGTGGCTGCTTTCCTCATGCTCATGATCCATCCGTTGCTCGTGCGTGATGCTGCCTTTCAGCTTTCTTACCTGGCGGTCCTGGGCATCGTGGCTTTCTATCGTCCTTTCACCCGGCCCCTCCTGACGGGCCTGCCGGTGATCGACAAGGTATGGTCGCTGGTGGCCGTATCCCTGGCGGCACAAATAGCCACCTTCCCTTTAACTCTTCATTATTTCCATCGTTTTTCACTGCTTTCCCCTCTGACCAATGTACTGGTCATTCCCCTGGTAACTCTTTTTATATACGGAGGGTTACTTTTCTTTTTGCTGCATTCCCTTTCCTTTGTTGCCCTGCCCCTGTCCGTATTTCTGGACAAAACAGCAGGATTGTTATTACAGATCACGGCCCGGGCAGGTACCCTTCCTCATGCACAGATCGCACCGGCTTGGTTACGGCCTGCTGGTGTTGTATGGTTTTATTTGTTGATCCTGGCGGTTATCCTGCTCATCCGGTACAGGACCTCTCGAGCCATTATTTTCCTGCAGGTCTTGCTCCTCCTGGGAGCCGGAGGCCTGTTGATGCGGGAGATGAAGACCCGCAATACAGCCCGGCTGGTGGCCTTCAATATACCGGGCCGGACATCATTCCTTCTCAGCTATGGGGATCAGGGGATGTTGGTAGATGAGGATGCGGGAAAAACGAATTATTATACGGAAAATGCAGGGGATTATTTTGGGTTGAAAAAGATATACCACATCCCAGCAGGTAAGCTGGCAGCAGCAGGATCTTACAGGGAGGACAGTATCCCACCGGGCGTTTTGCTGCGAGAAGGTTTTTTTGCCTCCGGAGGGATCCGCGGGTATTTCCTGACCGACAGTACGCTCAGGAACCTGCACGGGAAGGTAAAAGTGGATGAACTGATCTTCTCGGGCAAAAAATGGTGGCTGGTAAAACGGCAGTTGAGATCGGTGGATCCCCGTCGGATCCTTCTGGGTCCTTCGGTCTCATATTATGCAGCACGAAGGATCCGGGAGAGCTGTCCGGGAAGTACGATCCTGGAGGTGAGATGCTCGGGACCCTGTGTGTGTGAAGGCAGGAGCAGGAAAATAATACATAAATCATTTCCTTTGCTTTGCAATTTTTATACTTTTGCTCCCTGACTTTCAGCAAAACCAAAGTACCAGCCGAAGAAAACCGTAATGAAAATAGTTATTGCCGGTGCCGGAGAGGTGGGAAAACACCTGGCCAAGATGTTAAGCCAGGAAAATCATGATATTGTAGTGATCGACTCGGAAGAGTCACGGGTGGAAGAGATCAATAACTCTTTCGACATCCTGACGATCACCGGTTCGGCCACCTCCTTTGAGATCCTCCGGGAGGCCGAGGTGAAGGATGCGGACCTTTTCATCGCCGTTACCCATTATGAGGAGACCAATATCGTCTCTGCGATCCTGGGCAAGAGATTAGGCGCGAAGAAGACCATTGCCCGCGTGGACAATATGGAATATCTGATGCCTGTTTACCGCAACACCTTCGAGAGCCTGGGCATCGACTATCTGATCTATCCGGAGTTGATCGCTGCCCGGGAGATCATCTCCCTGATCCATCAGGCAGGTACAGCCGACTTTTATGATTTTACAGGGGGGAAACTCTCCCTTTATGTACTTCGTCTCGATGAGGAATCACCCATCATTGGCAACTCTTTGCTGGAGCTGAGCGACGAGGAGACCTCCACCATGTACCGGGCCATTGCCATTACACGTGATAACCAGACCATCATTCCACGGGGTACGGACCGTTTTCGCCTCAATGATGTGGTGTATGTGATTACCAACCAGCGGGGCATGAAAGGCCTCTCCCGTTTTACCGGCAAGGAGGAGATTGATGTGAACAACATCATGATCCTGGGCGGCAGCCGTATCGGTAAAAGGACGGCTGAAAATCTGGAGAAACAGTTCAATATCAAGCTGATCGAGATCGATAAGGACAAGTGTACAGAATTGGCAGACTTCCTGGAAGACACACTCGTCATCAATGGTGACGGCAGGGATATTGATCTGCTGGTGGCCGAAGGGTTGAAGACCATGGATGTCTTCATCGCCGTTACCGGTAACTCGGAGACCAATATCCTTTCCTGCCAGCTGGCCAAAAAAATGGGAGTACCCAAGGTGATCGCAGAGGTGGAGAACATTGATTACATCCCGCTGGCTGAGAATATCGGGATCGATTCGATCATTAACAAGAAACTGATCACAGCGAGCCGTATCTTCCGCTTTACGACCCGTTCCGAGGTGTCGGCGATCAAATGCCTCACCGGCACCGATGCCGAAGTGTTGGAGTATGTGGTGAAAAGAGGGTCGAAGATCACCTCGGCACCGCTGCGTGATCTCAACTTCCCGGAAGGAGCGATCGTGGGCGGGGTGATCCGCGGGAAACAGAGCTTTATCGCCAAAGGGGACACCCGGATCAAACCCCACGACAGGGTGGTCGTCTTCACCCTCCCCGAAGCCAAGAGCAAAGTAGAGAAGTTTTTCAAATAACGATCATGCTGAACAGGCGTGTTATCCTGAATACCATTGGGATGTCGATCATCCTGGAAAGCGTCTTCATGCTCCTCCCTGTGCTCGTTTCTGTGATCTATGGAGAGCCGGATCTGCATGTCAACCTGATGACTTTTGGGATCACCCTCGGCGCGGGGGTGGTGATATGGGGGCTGGGACGAGGCCATAACAGGGATGTGGGACGGAAAGATGCCTATTTCATTGTGCCGGTAGTGTGGGTTGTTTTTTCTGCTTTCGGGGCCCTGCCATATTACCTGGGCCATTATGTGCCAACATACAGTGATGCTTTTTTTGAAGCGATCTCAGGCTTTACCACCACAGGGGCTTCGGTCATCACCGATGTGGAAGCCCTGCCGCATGGCATTCTGTTCTGGCGCAGTCTGACGCATCTGATCGGCGGGATGGGCATCCTGATCATGTTCATCGCGATCCTGCCTTTTCTGGGCGTGGGCGGTATGCAGCTCTTCCATGTGGAATCGGTAGGGCTGCAGAGCAACAAGCTGAGGCCCCGCGTGCGGGAGACAGCCCGTATGCTGTGGGTGCTGTATATATCGCTGGTAGCACTGGAGACGATCTTCCTCCTTGCCGGAGGAATGCCTCTCTTTGATGCACTGTGCCACTCCTTCGGTACCATTGCCACCGGAGGCTTCTCTACAAAAAATGCCAGCATAGCTGCGTACTCTCCTTACATTCAATACGTGGTGCTGGTGTTCATGATCCTCGCAGGCACCAATTTCACACTGTTATTGCAGTTTATCCGGGGACGGTTCAATAAACCCCTGAACAACCCTGAATTTCGACTGTATCTTACCATCCTGGGGCTGGCGGGTCTCATTATTACTTTTTTCCTCGTGTTCTTTCAGCATCTTCCCTTTTCCAGAGCTTTCCGGGACGGCTTTTTCCAGGTGACCAGTATCCTCACCTGTACGGGTTTCTCTACGGCTGATTATATGCAGTGGACCCACCATGCCTGGTTCTTTATTTTCCTGCTGATGTTCGTGGGAGGCAGTTCAGGTTCTACGGCCGGTGGCATCAAGGTGGGGAGGCATCTTATGTTCATGAACAATCTGAAAGTCCAGTACCAGCGTCTCTTGCATCCCCGTGCGGTCATCAATGTGCGTATCGGTGAGGAGAGTGTGACGCCGGAGCTGATGTCGCGTACCTTCGCTTTTTTCGTGCTGTACATTGTTACTTTTGCCGTGGGATCTCTTATCCTGGTGCTCAACGGACTGGATACGACCTCGGCCATGGGAGCCGCTGCAACTACTATGGGGGGCATAGGACCTGGGCTGGGTAGCGTGGGACCTGCCTCTAATTTTGCTGAGCTCTCCCTCACCGGCAAATGGGTACTCTCGGCACTGATGCTCCTGGGACGTCTCGAGCTGTTCGCCGTACTTATCCTTTTTACCCGTACTTTTTGGAAAAACCGCTGATCTGTCCTATCTTTTGAGACCCAAAAAAACAGCCCGTGATCAATAAAAGGATCATCGTTTTTATCCTCGGCTTTCTGCTGATGCTCGAAAGCGCTTTTATGTTCCTCTCGTTCCTGGTCTCTCTGCTATACCGGGAAGGAGACTCGCTGCCATTGCTCTTCAGCAGCCTGATCACTTTTTCCTCGGGGGCATTGTTCTGGCTCATCAACCGGCATCTCGACCGGGACTTTGGGAAAAGGGAGGGGTATATCATCGTCAGCACCGTGTGGATCGTCTTCTCCTTTTTCGGGACCCTCCCTTATCTTCTCTCAGGATCCATTCCCAATCTGACAGATGCTTTTTTTGAGACCATGTCGGGGTTTACGACCACGGGATCCTCCATCCTGAATGATATCGAATCGCTGCCGCATGGTGTCCTGTTTTGGCGCAGCATTACCCAGTGGATGGGGGGCATGGGGATCATTGTCCTGTCACTGGCCATTCTCCCTTTTCTGGGGATAGGAGGGATGCAGCTCTTTGCTGCCGAGGTGCCGGGGCCCACGCCCGACAAGTTCCATCCCCGTGTCAAAGAGACCGCCAAAAGGCTCTGGGCCATCTATGTCATTTTTACCCTGGCTGAGGCCATCCTGCTTGTTGTGGGAGGGATGAAGCCTTTCGATGCGATATGTCACGCCTTCACCACCATGGCCACAGGAGGGTATTCCACCAAACAGGCCAGCATTGCCTACTGGAACTCGCCTTTCATCCAGTATGTCATCATCCTTTTCATGTTCATTGCCGGGATGAACTTTACCCTCTCTTACTATGCTTTGCACCGGCAGTTCCGCAAGGTATGGCGCAACGAAGAATTCCGGTGGTACACCGGTTTTACGGCCGGTTTTGCATTGGTGGTGGTGATCTTTCTCATTGCCATCCATCATCGGGGGGTGGAGCAGGCTTTCCGCGAGGGGCTCTTCCAGGTGGTCTCCATCCTTACTACTACGGGGTATGTAACCACCGACTATCTGCAATGGGAACCTTTCCTGGCTGTGATCCTCCTGGTACTCATGTTCTTTGGCGGTTCGGCAGGCTCTACGGGAGGAAGTATGAAGATCATGCGTATCGCCCTGCTGGTCAAAAACAGCAGATATGAGCTGCGTCGTCTCATACATCCCAATGCTATTATCCCCGTACGGTTCAATCATCACAAGGTTTCCTCACGCGTTCTCACCAATGTCCTGGCTTTTGCTGTTATTTATATTGCGATCTTTGCTTTTGGAGTGATCATTATCTCTGTGATGGAGCCTACGGTCGACTCGGCTGTCAGTGCTGTGGCCACGACCCTGGGGAATGTGGGACCGGGGCTGGGCACGGTAGGCCCCATGGACAATTTCTACCATATCTCCCCGTTCGGGAAATGGTTCCTCTCTTTTCTGATGATGCTGGGACGTCTGGAGCTTTTCACCGTGCTGATCCTTTTCTCTCCGGCTTTCTGGAAGAAATGATCCTCACACCACCAACTCCCCGATCCCCTGCCGGACGATCACCGGCTCGTCACCCGTACAATCGACGATAGTGGAGGCCACATTATTCCCATAGCCGGCGTCGATGACCACGTCTGCAATGCCTTTGAATTTCTCATGGATCAGTTCCGGATCGGTGGTGTAATCGATCACCTCATCCTCATCGTGGATGGAGCTGGAGAGCAGGGGATGGCCCAGCATCCTGACCAGCTCGCGCGTGATAGTACAGTCGGGGATGCGTATGCCGATGGTCTTTTTCCGGCCTTTGAACAGTTTGGGCACCCGGCTGCTTGCGGGCAGTATAAATGTGAAAGGACCGGGCAGGTTATGCTTCAGGAGCTTGAAGATGGTCTTATCCAGCGGTGGCGTGAAAGCTGAGATCTGGCTCAGATCGGAAAAGATGAAGGAAAGCTCAGGATTCTTCGGGTTGGCCCCTTTCAGAAAAGCCAGTTTCTCCAGCGCTTTGGGCTTATCCAGACTGCAGCCGATAGCATAGACGGTATCGGTGGGATAAACCACCAGCCCGCCCTCCTCCAGGACCGTGACAATACGCCGGAGATGCTTCTGACTGGGGGACTGAGAATACATCTTGATAAGCATGGCTGTGGGTCTTTACCGGTTCAATAACTTACCCCCTAAAAATAGTAAATATTCAGGTAAAATGATATCGGGGAGTCGTTACTGATAGGTTGATAAGTTGATAAGTTGAAGAGTTGAAGAGTTGAAGTTGAAATGTGGCCAACTCGTAACTCGCAACCCGATACTCGCAACTCGCAACTCGCAACCCGATACTCGCAACTCGCAACCCGATACTCGTAACTCGCAACTAAAAAGGGGTAAGCTACTTATATCGCACCGCTACAACCGCCTTACCCTTGCTACCTTCCGGTCCTGGGGGAGTTCGACGGGAGCTGGTCGTATAAGACTTACCCCTGTGCAAAAGTAGCAAGATTTTCGTTCTCCGGCAAATGATCATTGTCAGAAGCCGGGAACAGGAAAAAAATGTATCTTTGTCTGTAACCAAAACTCAGCAGATATGGAAAATACAAAAGTATCCGTCTGGAAAGGCACGCTCAACGCCGGTATATTCACCGGTTTGTTGATGGTGCTTTACTCTCTTCTACTGTATTTCCTTGGTCAGTCTTTAAACAAGGTTTTGCCATCATTGGGTTTTCTGATATTCATTGTAGGTTTGTATCTGGGCATCCGGTCTTTCAGGGATAACGCCAGAGGAGGTTTTTTGTCCTATGGTCAGGTATTGGGTGCCGGAACGGTGATGTCCTTGTACATAGCAATAATTACAGCGATCTTTGCTTACCTGCTTTATGCGGTGATCGATCCCGACCTGATCGTAAAGATGAAGGATATACAAAGAGAAATGCTTATAAAAAGAGGGCTATCCGATAATCAAATAGAGAACTCTTTTAAGATTTCAGCCTGGACAAGGACACCCTGGTTCATTGCTGCTTCTTCCCTGGTGGGAACGGTTTTCTGGGGTTTCATTATTTCCCTGGTCGAAGGGATCTTTCTGAAGAGGGAACCGGAGAATCCCTTTGCAGAGGTGACAGAAGAAGAACAATAGCGATCTTATGGCGAAACAGGAACTGGATCTTTCGGTTGTATCCCCTTTGTACAACGAGCGCGAGTCACTGCCCGAGCTGACGGAATGGATAGGCAGGGTGTGTGAGCAGGAGGGTTATGCTTACGAGATCATTTTTGTGGATGACGGCAGCAACGACGGATCCTGGCAGGTGATCGAAGAGCTGGCGGCCCGGTATCCGGAAGTGCGGGGCATTCGTTTTCAGCGTAATTACGGCAAGTCACCGGCCCTGCATGTAGGATTCCAGATGGCTTCCGGAAAGGTGGTCATCACCATGGATGCCGACCTGCAGGACAGCCCCG
>JALVJE010000200.1 GCA_027028505.1 Bacteroidales bacterium | reverse complement strand
GAAGGTAATCGATCATCTCCAGGTCGGGTTCGCCGTTCTCGCCTTCATAGCGTGTGGCCATGTAAAAGATCATGCGGGCCACATCCCCCTTGACGGCCTCTCGGGGTTCCCACACCCAACTGGTGCTGCTGGTAAAACAACCCGTTGCCACGCCATTATCGTAATAGGGTTCGGTGCAGTCGTCAAACCAGCGGTTGTTGCGGGCGCTGTTGACAGAGATATCCGCCGGCCGCAGGTGATGTGCGTCGGTGCCGGGGCCGGGGGAAGTGCCGAAATCACCCCGCGACTTGGCCCACACATGCTCGCGGTTCCAGCCGCTGCCGCTGTTGTACTCCTGCGCGGCATTCACCGCCCAGCCCGTATAAAAAAGGATCACATTGTCCGCGTTGGCCGTATCCCGGTCGGTCTCCTTCAGGATGTCCCACACATCCGTCGAGCTGCTGGTGTAGGGATACTCCGTATGTCCTTTGATGATCCCGTACAGGGCCTCTTTCAGCGCATCACCCTCCAGCCCCTCCGCCGGAGCATAATAATTCTCCGGGATCTGGGCCGACAGCACCAGCGCAGAGAAAAAGAAAATTATGAATGTTATGTATCTTTTCATCACTCTTAAACGTCTTTAGTTGGTATGTTTCAAACATTCAATCATTCATGCATTCAATCATTCATGCATTTTCCTGGGCCGGCGAAGGTAAGGAAATAATTTCTATCCGTCACGACATACCATGTCGTCTGAAAGACGGGAAAGGTTCCGTTCCTTTGTCCGGATCATGGAAAATCAACGAACATTGACACAATATTGATGATTTTAAAGCTTTGGGTTTCAGACCCGATGAACTTTTGTAATTTTATGCACAATAAAAAAACAGAGGACTATTATGAAAAGATCAACGAAGATATTTTTATGGATCGCAGCGGTGCTGCTGGTCGTTTTTATCCTTTTTCAGAAAAGGATCACCGGAGCTTTCCGGGTGTATCACCTCGTGACCGCTGTGACACAGGCCATGGAGCAGGGCAGCGGGGATCTTGATATGGGTCTGGCTGCCGGTATCTATGAGGGAGAGAAGAAAGATACGGTGCATGCAACATTCTCTTATGCAAAGGGCGAACATTACTATGCCGACGTCACCTTTGGCGGCGACCGTTATGTGATCCTGCACCGGGGCGACTCGACCGAGGTGATCCTCCCGGACGAGGGACTGCTCATTGCCGGGAAGGCCGACACGGCGGGATGCTTCGATATGGCCCGCCTGGCCGGCAATATCCTGGAGGATTATCCCGGCACGGCCGATATACCTACCATGACATGGTCCAAAAGGGCCGGACTGGCAGTCTATCTTATGCTGCATTCCAAAGTGGAGAAGGAGAAGAAAGACGGCAGGAGCTACCTGGTCATCACTCCGGACGATGATCTGGTGAAAGATGCGAAGCTGTGGCTGGCGAAAGACGGGAAGAGCATCCGGGTCGATGTGGGCGCGGAAGGGAAAAAGATCACAGCTACCATGGTCATGCAGGAGAAAGCTTTGCCTGCTCCGGTAGTGAAACGGCAAGGCCTGAAGCGCCTGGCTGTGGACGGGGATGAGCTCAACACGGCCATCTACCGGGGAGCATTGCGTGCCGGCGGACTGCAACTGGAGAACAACAAGCCGCCGAAGACCGACGGTGTGGAACGTCGATGGGGCAAGGGCCTTCTTACCTATGTCGACGGTAACAGGGTATTGGTGGCGGCCGGCACACACTACGAGCTGGGCGAGGCCCACGGCGCCCTGCTGAAAAAAGAGATCCGCAAGATGGTGGACGCCACCCTTTATACCATCAACTGGGTCTATACCATCGAGAAAAAGAGCTGGTTCATCGACGACCTGCGGGGAGCCTACCAACGTGAAGCGCCTTACATCCCGGAGAAATACCAGGCAGAGATGAAAGGGATGGCGAAAACCTCCGGCATCTCACTGGAGGAGATACGCCTCACCAACGTCTTCCCGGCGCTCTTCCACTGCTCAGGCTTTGCCCTTTTCGGCGATGCCACGGTGGACGGCGTGCTTTACCACGGCCGCATCCTCGACTACATCACCGAGCTGGGACTGCAGTACTACCCCGTGGTGATGATCTTCAACCCCGACAGCGCCTATGCCTTTGCCAACGTGGGCTTTGCCGGCTTCATCGGCTCGGTGACGGGCATGAACGAGAAGCAGGTGACCTTCGGCGAGATGGGGGGCGGCGGCGAAGGCGACTGGGACGGCATGCCCATGGCCTTCCTGATGCGCGAAGGGATGGAGCGGGCCTCCACGCTGGCTGAGGCGGTGGATATCTTCGGCAGCACCCCCCGCACTTGCGAGTATTATTATGTCATCTCCGACGGCAAGATCCCCGATGCCCGGGGCCTGGCCACCACACCCTCCCGTTTTGATGTGATCCACCCGGGGCAGTACCACCCGCAACTGCCCGAGCCGGTGAAGGATGCCGTGCTCATGTCGGCAGGCGATCGTTACAAAGAATTGGTGAAAAGAGTGAAGGCGGAATACGGGACCATCAATGCCGAGAAGGCGATCCGTCTGATGGACCGGCCCGTAGCCATGAAAGCTGCGCTCCATACGGTCCTGTTCGCTCCGCAGACGCTGGAGTTCTGGGTGGCCAACGCCGGTCCCCACACTCCGGCGCCCATGAACCCCTATGCTCATTATGATATGATGAAGCTGCTGGAAAAACTGGGGAACGATGAACGATGAAAGGCAAAGGTCAAAAAGTCTAAAAGTCGAAGAGTGGGAAGAGTGGGAAAAGATAGCTATGAGTCCTTCGGTACGCCTGCGGCTACTCAGGAACCAATGATGAGTAGAGAGTAGAACAACTCCAACCTCCAGGCATCCCGAAAAATCTTTGATTTTTCGGGACTCCAAACTTCCCGGACAGACCCCGGAGGGGTCGTAAGATAGTAGCCGCAGTTACGCCTGCGGTACCAGAAGCATCCACAAAATTTACAACCCCGGCGGGGTTGAAGAAGGAGAAAGGATGGCCGACGAATGATAATTACCCTGGAACCTGGAACCTGGAACCATTTGCTCCATTGCTGATTCAGGATTTATTTTTCCGTGAGGGATAAAGCAATAATATCAATGGAATTTTTGGAGGGTTTTAACACGTAAATATTTTCCTTTGAGATATATACCGGTTTCAACGCTGTTTTTTGTATGAGAGACAGTTCCTTATTTTTCCAGTCTAAATTATAGACATAATATTCATAATGCACTTCTTTTTTCTTTGACCTGCTTGCTGTAACCGGCATAGCAGCTCTTTTTACTGCAAAATGTTTCCCGCTGTTCCGGTCGAAAAAATATTTCCATCCCTCCGTCGTACGGTCATCAACGGGCAAAACGAACAGATCTGTCATTTGAAGATGATGATCCATGTCAAATACAAATACGGCACAACTGTTTTTTTCATAAATAAACATATCATTTCCGTATATCTCCACATTATCCCAACCGTAATAGTCCCGTGTCCTGTTATGACATGTATATCGTTGATCTAAAATTGTAAAAGGTTTGATATCTACATTTTTTAGATTTTCTTCAAATATTTTTTCCTCTTCCCTGCTTGTAAGCATGTTGCGTGGACATTTCAACGTAAAAATAACGATCGTATCTTTTGAAGAAAGATTATAAAGCCCTTTTTCATTTATGTCAGGCTTTTTCATGATCACCGGCATGGAAGTGCGGGCAATGTCCGCAGCATTAAAAATTGCACAATCCTGTTTTGGAAGATATTTTTTACCGATCATGTATTTGTCAAGGATCATACTTAACCCATAATGATTTTCAAATGATGGCATTACCCAGACAATTCTTTTCATGACCATTTGATCGTACCGGATCCGTATCTTCACTTCATAATTAATGTCCCAGATAAGAAATGTAGAATCATCCAGCGTAACGATATCTTCTATGGCATTGCATTTCATGGTATCTCTGATCTGATTGGTATTATCCAGGAGATACATCTTCCGTTTTGACTCATGCCATTTATCTTTGGCCCAAAGAATTTTATGATCACCGATCATCAACATGTCGTTGAAAAAAAGCTTTACATGACCATATATCTGGTTCGCAGGAATTTCCTGGGCTGTTACCGGATCCCCGGGAAAAAACAAGATCATAAATGAAAACAGAATGCCGTATTTCATGATAGAAAATTTTCTATAAAGATAATCGCCTGATCCTGATTTTTATAACCATGAGACATCAAAAGGATCATCCCCTTTCCAGTGCAGCGGATTGTATCTGATATAATTCCGGATCTTGTACAATGACCTTTTGTCACGTATAATACGATCATAAAACCGGGATTGCCAGGCAAAACCTTTGTCTGTTTTCCGTGATTCGTAGGTCACACGGCCTTTGTACCACCGTATGATCCGTGATATGTTCTGTGCCAACATGGGGTTGTTTTCGCCGGTAATGCCGCCCCGGGGGGTATTTGTTGCCGGGGTATCGGCATGTGTCGGTATGTGATCATTGGTGCCGGGCATGATGCCATTATCGGTATTGGTTGCGACACGATCATTGGTATTGGTGGGGACGCGAATATTGGTATCGGTAGGGACGCGATTAATCGCGTCCCTACGGTTATTATCGTCCCGGCCATTATCGTCCCGACCGGTATTATCATTATTGGTATTATCAATACCGGTATCATCATCGACATAATTATCAATCCCGTGATCGTCCGTACGGTTATTATCATTATCGGTACCACCATTACCGGCACCGTCATTGCGGTCATTATCATTGCGATATGATTTATCAATGATGATGATCCCGTGTAAATGATCGGGCATGACAACGAATGCGTCCAGTTTTACATAGGGAAACCTGTCCGGTATTTCATGCCAGAATTTTTTTGCCAGCCGCCCTGTTTCCGACAATACCATTTTCCCATTGCGGATTTTGCCAAAATATCTTTCCTTGTCCTTCGTGCAAATGGTAATAAAATAATACCCATTCCATCCGTAATCCCAATTCTGCAGACGGATGGATTCATTCCGGTATATGCCCAAAAATCTGTCAGACATTTTATGTATGTTTCATTTAGCGATCACAGGCAGGTTCACGGGTTATTAAAAAATACCTATTTAAATAGGTATTAAAATAGGTAATTAAATAGATATTTAAATACCTATTTTTTTTAGTTGCAGTACAAGGCCTTCGTATTAGGCAGGGCTTTGCCACCGGTGACGGGGCGGGGGTGGTGTTTGTGCAGCTGTTCCTGCAGCTTTTTCACTACATCTGCATAGCGGGGATCGTCGGCCAGGTTGTGCAGTTCGTGCGGGTCGTTGACCTCATCATACAGTTCCCGGCCTTTTTTCCCGTAGTCCCATTCGTTGTATCGCCATTTTTCGGTACGTATGCTGTGGCCCGGTATTTTGCCCCTTTGCACCTGGGTGAAGGCCGGACGGTCCCAGGGGGCCTGCGGGTTTTCCAGTAGCGGTTTCAGGCTTACGCCCTGCAGGCCGGGGGGTGGTTGCAGGCCGGTGAGGTCGGCCAGGGTGGGGTAGATATCCACCAGCTCCACGAGGCGGTCGCAGACAGCGCCGCGATGCTGCATGCCGGGGTAGGAGAAGACGAGAGGGGTCCGTCCCGCTTCCTCGAAGAGGCTGCGCTTGAACCAGAGGCCGTGTTCCCCGAGATGATAGCCGTGATCGCTCCAGAAGACCACGAGGGTGTTGTCACGCAAACCCAGACTGTCGAGGGCATGCAGCACCCTGCCCACCTGGGCGTCCACGAAAGAGATAGACGCAAAATAGGCCAGCTTGCTCTGGCGGGCCTGCTCGCGGGTGACCCCGAAATCGGGCCAGGGACGCGTGGAGGCCAGCGCCAGGGGAGGATAGTTTTTCTTTGTCTCCTCATTCACTTCCGGAAGGGTGATCTCATCGAGGCTGTACAGATCGAAATATTTCTTCGGCGTGACCCACGGGCAGTGGGGACGGTAAAATCCTACAGCCAGGAAAAAAGGCCCTTTTTTGTGCTGGTCCAGCAGACGGATGGCGATGTCCGCCACCTTGCCGTCGGTGTGGGCCGTATCCCTGCCGATGGAGTCGGAGTACCAGGCCAGCGACGAGCCCAGCCCCCGCGTGGGGGTATAGTTGATGATGTCCTGCTCGAGGGAGGTGTGATCCATGCCGGAGGGGTTGTAGCGTTCCTGCCAGGAGACTTTGTCGTCCAGCCCGTTGGTGCCGATCTCGCCGGGATTGCCGTAATGGTAGATCTTGCCCACACGTGCCACGTAATAACCGTTGCGCATGAACATCTGCGGCAGGGTGACCACATCGGGCAGGCCCTGGCGGAAATGGTAGTGCAGGTCGAAGACCCGCGTAGAGTCGGGGCGAAGGCCTGTCAGCAATGACGAGCGGCTGGGACTGCAGAGGGGGAACTGGTTGTAGGCGTGGGAGAAAGCGATGCCCTGGCCGGCCAGCCGGTCGATGTTGGGAGATTTCACCAACGGGTGGCCGAAACATCCCAGGTCGTCGTTCATATCATCAACGGCAATGAAAAGAACGTTCAAGGGTCTCTTATCCTCCTGGTGATGCCGGTTGAAGAAAAAGATGGGTATAAAAACCGCTATAAATATAATTCCCAGGGTAGTGTGATCCTTTTTTTTCACGAGAAAATTATTAGGTAAACAATTTAGAGATCAAAAAATTCCGCCTTTTGTATATCCCTTTCCTTTTGCTATTGGGTGGTATCCCCGATCATTTCCAGATCGGTTGAGTTTTCAAGTCCAAGCTCTCTGACTTGTTTCGCTTCCGGATACAGTTTGGATATTTTTTTTATTAGTCGAAAAGAGATGTTCTGGTCAAATAAAAGTTTCATGAGGCGTATAGATGGCGTTGTTCCTTGCTGGCAGCAAACGAAAGACAAGCATTTATTTGTTCCTCATTAAGCTCGGGGAAATCATGGATAATATCTTCCCTGGTCATGCCATTGGAGAGCCATGATAAAACATCATATACAGAGATCCGGGTTCCTTTAATAACAGGTCTTCCAAATCTTTTTTCGGTATTGATCTCAATATATTTTCCAAATTGTAGCATAATACTTTTTTTACAAATTTAGTAATTATTTACTTTTTTTGTTTCTGATCCTATAACGATCAAAGCATAATACACCTTATTCAGCTCCCGGCATGTCCGGGTCGATGATGACCGGGCCGATACCGTTTGCTTTCAGCAGTTTCAGGAAGGAGGCAAAAGGTCCTTTTATGAGCTCCTCAAGGGCCTTCGTCTCGTCATCGAGCTGTTTCTTGAGAAGATCGTTCACGGCGTAATCCTGGTCGGTGGGCGGGAAATCTACCACTGCCACCTCGGAAGCGAGGTAAGCGATCTTTTCGGCCAGCATCGCCGGATAGCGTATGTCGTCCTGACCGGTGCCGGTGACCATGAGCTGGGTCATCCTGTTCTCCAGCTCCAGAAAAGCATGCTGGATGGAATCCATGGCCTCCAAAACATCTTTCTTGTCCTTTTGGGAGGCCAGCAGGGGTTTCATGTCCAGCAACTGCCGCCGAATCTTCTCGATCCCGTTGATCTCCACGGTGATCCGGTTCATCTCATCATACAACTGCTCCAGCAGGGCTGTCTGCTTGTTGATATCTTCCGGGGTGCCCTCGGAATGAGGATCCTTGAGGACCACCAGGTCATGGGAGATCTTTTTGCCGCCGGCGACCAGTTCGACCGTATAGGTGCCGGGAGGCTGGAGGATGGAGAAAGGCTCTGTTTTTGCCTTGCGGGTCCTGTTTTTATCCAGGGGATACCAGCCGGCGTAGCGGGGCTCGGTGCGGAAGACGATCTTCCGGGTCGGCTCGCCCCGCAGGTCCCACCACACCCGGTTGATACCTGGTTTGCCCTTGCTCTTCAGGATCCTGACGACTTTGCCGCCGACGTTCTTGATGATCAGTTTTACGCTGTCATTCTTCCCGGAGAGCCAGTAGTTGAGGGAGGCTCCGTAAGGAGGATCCTGGCCGAAAGAGGGTTCGGGGAACATCTGCATGGTAGGTGTGACCGGCTGGAATCGGTAGGCCGGTTTCGGCTCAAAGAGCCAGGCATCCGAAGAGGTGACCTCCTGTGTCAGTTGCTGCAGGGGGGTGAGGTCGTCCAGGATCCAAATGCCGCGACCGTAGGTGCCTACCACCAGGTCGTCAAAGTGCTCCTGCACATCGAGCCAGTACATCGGGGTGTGGGGCAGGTTGGTCATCAGCGACTGCCAGTGTCCGCCGTCGTCGAAAGAGACATAGAGGGCGTTCTCGGTACCCAGGTAGAGCAGGCCTTCCCGTTTGGGATCTTCCCGGATGTTGCGGGCATAGTTGAGGTTGCCGTCGCCGATA
>JALVJE010000199.1 GCA_027028505.1 Bacteroidales bacterium | reverse complement strand
AGGCATTCCACAGGGAACAGACATTGCCGTAACCATGGAAATCCAGTCCCCCGTTCATGATCAGATGGTTCTTCTCGCAGAAGTTACGGATCTTCCGGTAGATATCCCTGGGGTAATACCTGTCTTCGGCCGTATTCTCGATCTCGAAGCCATCCACGCCCAGATCACGGTAGTATTCCAGGGTCATATGCTCGCCGTCAAACCAGTGATTGACGATGACGGCGCCGCTGTCGGCGCGTGTGGCCGCCACGGCCATCGAATCAGTATAGCCTTTGGTGGAGAAATCACGTTGCAGGCCCAGCAGGCTCAGATGGTTGCTGCCGGAGAACTCCTCGCCGGCCATGACCAGCGGATAGACAGGGAAGTTGCCGCGGCGCTGGGCCCGCACGAACGCCAGGGTCTTGTCGTGGTTGTTGTGGTCGGTGATAAAGAAAGCGTCGAAGCCGTTGCGGCGGTGCCAGCGCCACTGGGCTTTTTGCGATATGAGACCGTCGTGGCTCCACTGGGTGTGGCAGTGGGTGGTCACCAGCACCTCATCGCGGGTATGGTTGACGATCGTGTTGGAGGGCAGACGCAGGAAGATCATCACCACGAAAATGGTGAGCAGCAGTCCGCCCACCAGCGGGATGTCGGCCACACGTGCACCGTACCAGCGGCGCCGCAGCCGGCGGTCACGGAGGTATGCCCCGCGCCAGATAAACCACAGCAGGTAAAAGACCAGCAGCCACGCCAGGGCATAAGGCACCTCGCTGAGCGCATACAGGGAGCGGTTGAAGAACAGGAGCAGTCCCAGCACCGGCTCAAAGAGGATGCGCACCAGCGGCACCCTGATGCCATAACCTGCAACCGGCGCCTGCGTCAGGGCATCGATGATCGTGATACGGAAAGGCATCGCCAGGGGGATGATGATCACCGCCAGCAGGAAAAGGCCGGTGAGCAGTAGGATCCTCTTGAGCTTCTTATCCATGATCTCTTTCTTTTATGGAAACACTTTTTCCATTTTCACCTTACCCGACTCCTGCCAAACATCGAACACCGGCCAGGTGTTAAGCCTGTTGGCCAGATGAAGGGCTTCTGCCTTATCCCCCTCAAAGATATAAAAACGCATCTTCATGCCGGGGTTATGATCGTTGAGTTCTTCGCGGAAGACCGCCCGCCGCTCTTTCTGCCTCCAGGTGACCGCCAGGTGCTCGACGCTGCAGTCCTTAATGAGCGAATAACCGTTGCCCAGGTACAGGAACCCGTTGGAGAGGGCCATGGCGGGGTCGTGCTTCAGATCAGTCGGCACCTCCACGATGGTCTCCTCGCCACAGCCGGCCGAGTACCAAAGACCCTGTGATGCTGTCGGGAAGGCGATCTCCACGGCGCCGTCTTCCGGACGGTCGCAGGAGATATCCAGGCGCCAGAGATGATCGTTCATGCGGTGCACCTCACTCTTCCAGGAGGCGGCCCGCACGAAGAGCGGCAGTGGCAGGTAATCATCCTGACCCTGTGGGGGAACAAAACGCTTCGCCGCCTCCACCCGGCCGCTGTGCGTGTCCACGCGCAGCGAGCTGTCGCCGGCAGGGATATAAGGTTTCAGGGCGTTAAAGATCTTCTTCAGGTACATGCGGGTATTGGCCACCTCATTGGCCGTATACTGCACCTCCACGGCCCAGGGCGTCCAGCCACTCGAATCGGACACCTCGGAGAGAAAGAGATGCCGCCACGCCTCCTTCAGCCAGGAGACCACCTTCTGCAGCAACGAGGGCTCTATCTTTTTCCGCAGATGATCCGTCAGCTTCTCCGCCGCCAGCACCTCGCCCCGCAGCCGGTAGCTGAGGGCACGTGTGATGCCGTCGGTCTCTACGCCGCTGCGCTGCCGTCCCATCCACATGAAAGGCCCGCAAACCGACATGTTCCAGGTGCCCTCGGGGATGAACTTCGCATCGGGGATATGATAATCCTTGTCCTTTTTCAGGATATCCACCAGCTCGGAGATGGTCACAAACTTATAGCCCTGCTTTTCCAACTCTTCAATATGGGCAATGCTTTTCTGCTCCTGCTCCGGCACGAAATAAAAATCACTGTTATAATCGAGGGTATTGAACACCTCGCCGTCGTCGAGGAACGACCACTCCCAGTCCAGGTTTTTCAGCTCTTTTTTACCACCGCCCATCCATCCGAGGATCTCATCCCCGCCGTAACGCACGCGCACCAGCGGCAGGGTGCTGCCGCGGTACCAACTGTAAGGGTCGGAGCTGGTCACCACCACATCGTAAAGGCCTTTCAGGGCCGACGCCAACCCCGGCGAGTACTGGATCTCCTGGCCGAAGAAGACCCGCGAGCGCTGCAGGCCGTATTTCTTCAGCACCTCGTCCGACATCTGCACCGACCGCTGCAGGTCGAGGGCAGGATAGCCGATGAAGAACTGGTCGGAATAATGGGCGATGACGAGCTCTATCTGCCCCCGGGCGATCAGCTTCTTCAGCAGTTTCAACGCCTCGGGATACTCTTTGGCCATGGTCTCGATGGCATAGCCCTGAAACTCCAGGTCGGCCCGGTAGCGGGGGTGTTTTTCGAAGAACCTCAGCGCCGGCAGCAACGACTCCCGCACAATGCGGGCCTCGATCCGGTAATCCCCCGCCACATACTGGAAATTGTAATGGAACAGGCCGATGGCGTATTTTGGTTTCCCTGCTGACCAGGAGGTCAGAGAGAGTGTGAGAAAGAGAAAAAAGAGAAAATGTTTTTTCATAGTTGTAGTGTAAATTGTTTCAGGTTTCAGGTTTCAGGTTCCAGGTTCCAGGTTTCAGGTTGGTGGTTGGTGGTTGGTGGTTGGTGGTCCCGCAGTTCTCGGGATCTCGATCCCGCTGGAACTGCGAGCCCGTCCGACCGGAGTCATCCGGGCGGGGATCCTCGAAAAACTACGCAAATCAAAAGATTTGCTGTTTTTCGGGATTCGTGGTTCGTTGTTGGTAGTTGGTAATTGGTAGTAAAATATTTCATTCAATCATTCAATCATTCAAGCTTCCTTATCAATTTCTCCGGTTCATCCGTCTGTATGCCGTCGGTGCCCAGCTTCAGGATCTTCTGCCACTCTTTTTCGCCTCCCTTGTCCTCATCGACGAACACCATGATACCCCGTTCATGGGCCAGTTGGATGTATTTCTCGTTCAGCTCGCCCATGTCGGTAGCCAGCACCTGCGGATGTGCCTTCTCTGCCACAGCGGGGATGTTCCGTGCCGGTCCGGGGTCGGGCATGGGGATGCAAGCGGGACATACTTTCTGCAACTCCAGGATCACATCCATCCGCGTGGCGGGGATGTACCATACCACATCCTGCTCCATGCCGTATTTCCGTATGATGGCCGAGATCTCCTTCACATACGGTTCCTTCAGGTCGAGGTAGATGCCGATCTTCCCCCTGCACAGCTCCAGGATCTCCTCCAGGGTGGGGATCCTCTCATCTTTCCATTCCGGACCCACGCGGCTGCCGATATCCATTTTCTTCAGTTCGGCGAGGGTAAAATCCCCCACCCTGCCGTGCATTCCAGGCACATACTTATCCACCGTACTGTTGTGGAGGCTGACGAACCGGCCGTCTTTTGTGCGCCGTACATCGATCTCCACAAAATCGCAGCCCAGTTCAATGGCTTTCCGGTAGGCGGCCAGGGTGTTCTCCGGGATGCCCCTGTGGGCGCCGCGATGTGCGATGACATAGGTGTTCCCATGGCGGGGCTGACGCGCCAGTCCTTTGATCTTTTCCGAGAGGTCCAGGATCTGTTCATCCCGGATATCTGCGGAGGAAGCTCCCACGCGCAACTCCACTTTCCCGCGGGGCGTTACAAATTCATTTTTCACAGTATCCCAGTAAGCCAATGCCTTCACGGGAAAGGAGAGGTTGATCCTTCGGCGCTCGCCAGCCTTCAGCGGGATCCTCCGGAAAGCCACCAGTTGCTGGTCCGGACGTGTTACGGGCACATCCGTCACCCGGGCATAGAGCTGCACCACCTCCTCTCCGTCGCGACGGCCGCTGTTGCGCACCTCCACCGCCACCCGCACCGTATCATACGGGCCATATCCGTCGGGCAGTATCTGCATCCTGCCATAAGTAAACTTCGTGTAGCTGAGGCCATGGCCAAAGACATAGAGTGGCTCCGGCTCTGCCGGGTCCAGGCCGGCCAGTTTCGAATAATACATGTAAGTCCTTCCTTTCCGAATGTCATAGTCGCTGATGTCGGGCAATTGCTTTACCGACCGGTAGATCGTCAGGGGCAGGCGGCCCGCCGGGTTGTGATCGCCCAGGAGCACGTCGGCCAGGGCATGGCCGCCCTCCTCGCCGTTGCAAAAGGTCTCGACGATGGCCGGCACCTCCCCGGCCAGGCGTGGGATAGACACGGGTCCTCCGTTCTGCAGCACCAGCACCGTGCGGGGGTTGGCATTCAGTACGGCCATCACCAGGTCGGCCTGGTCGCCCGGCAGCGCCAGCGACGAGCGGTCCCGTCCCTCGCCCTCCACAGAGTCATCGATACCGGCCACCACCACCGCCACATCGGCCCGGCGGGCCGCCGCCACCGCTTTGTCGAATTTATGCGGGTCGGGGACACCTCCCCACAGACGCACCCGTCCTTTGTACCAGAGCTGCACGAACTCTAGCCGCAGATCGTAGGCACGGCCCTTCACCAGCACCACCTTCACGGCCACCGACGAGCGGTTGCGGTTCTTACTGCGGTCTATGATCTTGCGGCCGTCGAGCCAGAGACGCAGGATATCGTCAAAATCCCCACCGATGTAATAAATGCCGCTGACAGGTGAAATGAACCGGCCCGTCCAGCGGACCGCATAATACTGTTTGGGCACACCTTCACCGGGCGAGCCTTTGCCAAAGTTAAAATCAATGATGCTGTCGATCCTCGTAAAAACCGGCTTGCCGGAAAAGGAAGTATCGCCAAAATATTCTCCGAGGAGGCCATGCCCCTTCCCCGAGGGAGGCTCCAGCAGACGGGCCGGAACGGGCGGCAGGGTGATCTTCACGCCGGTGCCTTTTTCATAGATCACCCGTTTTGCTCCGAGGGCCTCGCGCAGTCCCTCCAGCGGCGAGACGGCGTGTGAGTATTTGCCCGTATAACCACCCAGCAGTGCTTTATCGGCCAGGGGCCCTATGACCGCCACGGTGCCGGTATTCTTTTTGTCAAGGGGCAGAAGATCGCCTTCGTTCTTCAGCAGGATGATGGCTTCCTGTGCCACCAGGCGGGCCAGGACCCGGTGCTCGGGGCTGTCTACCACATCCATGGGGATGCGGTTGTACGACACCCGCTCCGGAGGATCATACAGACCCAGCATGAAACGCGAGAGAAGGATGCGCCGCACCGCCGTGTCGATAGCCGCCTCCGTGACAATGTTGTGTTGCGCCAGATAGAGCAGGTTTTCCTTGAAATAGTCTCCGCACTCAATGTCGATGCCGGCATTGACCGCAGCGGTGATCGCCTCCCGCTCATTGGCCACCCAACGGTGCCCCTCAAACAGGTCTTTGATACCGTTGCAGTCGGTGACCACCGTGCCGGGGAAGCCCCATTCCCTGCGCAGCACACCGGTCAGCAACCACCGGTTGGCGATACAGGGGACACCGTTCAGACTGTTGTAAGCCGCCATGATCCCCATGGCGTGATCATCCTTCACCAGGATCTTATAAGGTTTCAGATAGTATTCCCGCAACAATTCTTCATTGATATTTGATGAGCCGTTGTGACGGTCCCACTCTTCATTATTGGCCACGAAATGCTTGGGGGCAGCGATGGCCCTGAGGTAATGCGGGTCGTTCCCCTGTACACCACGCACCCATGCCCCGGCGACGGCCGCCGTAAGCAAAGGATCCTCGCCGTAACACTCGTGGGTACGTCCCCAGCGAGGATCGCGCGCCAGCTCCACCACCGGTGCCCAGAAGGTCAGACCTATCCCCGGATATCTGCTATTGAAGAAAGCCCTCGCTTCGGCAGAGACGGCTGCTCCGATGCTGTCCGCCAGGGCCGGGTCCCAGGTGGCAGCCTGCGCTATGGCATGCGGAAAGACCGTATTTACGTTCCCCTTGCCCACACAGTGTGCAGAGAGCCCCGACCAGGGATAGCCGGGAATGCCGAAGCGAGGCAGATCGTGGGGGGTACGACTCATCATCTGGCTCACCTTCTCTTCCAGGGTCATGCGAGAGAGCAGATCGTCCACCCGCTCGGAAAAAGGAAGATCGGGATCCTGGTAAGGAAAGAGATCCGGTTGCTGGGCCTGTGCAAACCATGCTGAAAATAGAAAGAGCAAGCCCAGGAGTAAATGCACGGAACGGCATACAAACGGATCACGGGCCATGACAGCGGGGTTGGTTTATTATAAGATGCCAAATAAGGAAAACCTCCCCGCATATACCACTAAAATATTCACCAATAGTTAAATAATCTTGTTGGGATCATATCCGGATCTCATACTTTTTTATTACTTTTACTAAAGTAATTTCTATACAATATTGTAACGATCTATTACTCAATATGTTTTAGAATACATACTACGTAGCTAACTACGTAGTCAACTACGTAGTTCCACACAGAACTGATCTTTACAGATTGCCTTTCAGTTTATTACAGCAAAAGATCCGATACCCATTATGACAAGGTATGCCGAAAAACAGAAACTTATCAACCTTTCAACTCCTTAACTCATCAACTCATCAACTCATCAACTCATCAATCCCGAATTTCATGGATCTTTGATCCATCTGAAATTCGAGCCCGTCCGAACGGATGACTCCGTTCATCCGGGCGGGGATGCTCGCAAATGCCGCAGTGGCATTTGCGGCACTCATCAACTTCTTTTCATCATTACTTTCTCCAGTGCCTCCAGCGAATGGCCTTTGGTCTCGGTAAGGAACCGCCGGAAATAGAAAAAGCTGATGAAAGTGATCGCGGCATAGACGACGAAGACGTAGCCGGTGCCGTTCTGGAAATTCTTCGCGATGACGGGAAAAAGGAAAGAGATGAGCACATTGAAGAACCAGTGGGAGAAAGAGCCGATAGAGGTGCCCCGGGCCCGGATGTTGTTGGGGAACATCTCGGCCAGCAGCACCCAGATGACCGCCCCCTGCGAGGAGGCGAAGAAAGCAATAAAACCTACGAGCAGGAACATCAGGAGTAGTCCCTCAAAATGCTGTCCCAGGTACGCCCACGCAAAAATGGCCAGAAAAACGGACATCCCCAGGGAGCCGATGAGCAGCATCTTCTTGCGGCCGATGCGGTCGATGATGCGCATGGCCACGATGGTGAAGAGCAGGTTGACCAGGCCGATGACCACCACCTGTCCCAGGGCGGAATTGGTAGAAAACCCTGCCGCCCGGAAGATATCGGTCGTATAGTACATAATGGTGTTGATCCCGGTGAACTGGTTGAAAAAACCGATGGAGATACCGATGAGCACCAGCTTGAGGTAAGGCTTTTTGAAAAGATAGATATTTTTGGAGATCACCTCTTCATCGAGCGAGGCTTGTATCTCCTGTAACACCTGCTCTGTATCGGCTTCGGGGTTGACGGTGGCGATCACGCGGCGGGCCTCCTCCAGGCGTCCCTGCTTGACGAGCCAGCGGGGACTGCGTTTCACAAAGAGGAGCATGCCGAAGAAAAGGAGGGCGGGCAGGGCTTCGGCGAGGAACATCCATCGCCAGTTGTTAGGACCTGTGTTAAGCAGCAGCCAGTCGGAGAAGAAGGCCACCAGGACACCCAGGACGATGGCAAGCTGAAAAGTAAGTGTCAGACGTCCCCGCATCTTCGGCGGCGCGATCTCGGAGATGTACATCGGGGCCAGCACCGATGAGCCACCCACAGCCAGTCCACCGAGAAAACGAAAGACCACAAAAGTATTGAAACGATGGGCCAGACCCGTGCCCAGGGCCGAGACAAGGAAGAGGAGGGCCAGCACCATCAGCATGGCCCGTCGCCCATATCGGTCGCCGGGACGTCCTACCAGCAGGGCGCCGAAGACACAGCCCACCAGCGCCGAGCTAACGGCCCATCCCTGGCCGGCACCACTCAGGGCGAAATATTTGGTAAAAAAGGGCATCGCCCCATTGATCACGGCCGTATCAAAACCAAACAGCAGCCCTCCCAGGGCAGCAGTGGCGGTGTAGAGGTAAAGGCTTCGTCGCATGGTGGTTTGTGGTTTGTGGTTTGTGGTTCGTAGTTGGTGGTTCGTCTTTCAAGTTTCGAGCTTCAAGCTTCGAGCTTCAAGCTTTATCTCAGCTTTATCTTCGCCAGATAAATACTCGCCTTTCCTTCATGTGACGAATAGTAGCTCATCCAGAGGATGTTGCCACGCCGCACCAGACCGGGGTAACTGTTGTCACCGCCGCTGGGCAGCACCAGCAGG
>JALVJE010000198.1 GCA_027028505.1 Bacteroidales bacterium | reverse complement strand
AACATTTCCTCTCCGGTGATCGCCGGCAGTTGCAGTATCACGGGAAACATCGTTAACCTTAAAAAGATCGAAGAGAGCGGAGCGGGTGCCGTTGTGCTCAAATCCATTTTCGAAGAAGAGATCTATCATGAATACCAGCAGGTGATCCGTCAGGAAGGGAGCACCTTCCCCGAGGGGTTGGATGAATACCTTGACTACTATGATTACAAGATCAAGGAAGACAATATCAATAAATACATCAAGCTCATCGGCAACGCCAAGAATGAGATCAGCATTCCCGTAGTGGCCAGTATTAACTGTGCACTCTCCGAAGAATGGCTTTTCTTTGCCAAAAAGGTGGAAGAGGCCGGAGCAGACGCCCTGGAGCTGAACCTGTTCATCATGCCTTCCGACTTTGATAAAGAATGCACCGATATTGAAGGGATCTATCTTGATATTGCGAAAAAGATCACACAGACGGTAAAGATCCCCGTAGCCATTAAGATGAGTTATCACTTCTCCAACCTGGGAGGGTTCGTAAAAAAGATCTCTGCCACGGACGTGAAGGGGGTCGTACTGTTCAACCGTTTCTTCCATCCCGATTTTGACATTGATAATTTCACGGTCAAGCCCACCAATGTACTCAGTGCTCCCTCCGATCTGGCGATCACGCTACGCTGGACCTCTCTGCTCTCCGGGCGTCTGGATGCCGATCTGATCGCCTCGACGGGGGTCCACAGCCCGGAGGCCCTGATCAAGCTGCTGCTGGCCGGCGCCGACAGCGTACAGGTGGCTTCTGCCCTCTACACCGAAGGGATCTCTTTCATCGGACAGCTCAACGACGGTCTGAAACAGTGGATGGAACGTCATGCTTTTGAGAAGATCGCCGACTTCAAAGGGAAAATGAGCCAGGCGAACAGTCCTAATCCGGCGCTCTATGAGAGGGTTCAGTTCATGAAATATTTCGGTGACAAAAGCTACGACCTCGACTGATCTATCAACCTACAGATAATATCATGGAAAAACTATCTGCCGGCGGGAAATTCGCCCGCTTTCTTTTTGCGTGGGTGCTTTTATTTCTGATATGGCTCATGTTCACCAGCACACTGGCCTTGCAAGAGGTGCTCACGGGGGCGGGCGTCGCTTTCCTCATCGCCCTGCCTACGAACCGGTTCTTCACAGAAGTACAGCTGTACCATTTCAAACCTCTCCGTCTGATCTTTGCCATTGAATACATTTTCGTTTTTCTCTGGGCACTGATCGTGGCCAACCTGGATGTAGCACGCAGGGTGATCTCCCCCAAACTACCGATCAATCCGGGGATCGTCAGTTTTCAAACGAAACTCACCTCCGATTTTGCCAAAATGGTCCTCGCCAACAGCATCACCCTCACCCCCGGGACGCTGAGCGTTGATATCATCGACGACACCTATTATATACACTGGATAGATGTCAAGTCGCTCGACCCGGAGCAAAGTAAAAAAGAGATCGCAGAACAATTCGAAAAGATACTGTTAAAAATCTTCTGATATGCTGAACATCATCATTTACATCACGCTGGGTTTCATGTTTACGGGAATCTTTTTCTCGGCCTTGCGTTTTGTGCTGGGCCCTACGGCTGCCGACCGCACCGTAGCCCTGGACACACTTACCACCATCGCCATGGCGCTCTTGGTGTTGCTCTCATTCGTTTACAAACGTTTCATCTACATTGATGTCGCGCTTGTTTATGGTGTACTTGGTTTCATCGGCGTGCTTGTCATCGCCAGATATCTGGAGGGAGCCTTATGAATGACATACTTGATATTTTCGGCATGATACTGCTGCTTATCGGTGGCATTTTCCTCTTCCTGGGAGGGCTGGGTATCTTCCGTATGCCAGACACTTACAACCGTCTGCAGGCAGGCACAAAAGCCACCACCCTGGGAGGTATGAGTGTAATCCTGAGTGTGGGGATTCTGGAACCGGGATGGTTCATCAAAACCCTTGTGCTGGTGATCTTCATCGCCCTTTCCAACCCGATCAGCTCGCATGCCCTGGCCCACGCCAATTACAAACGGGGCAACAAACCCTTCCTCAAAGGAGGTCCGGAATATGACCAGTACCGCAAAACTTTTGAACAGGAGGGTAAAGAGACGGAAGAGAACACAAATGAAAAAGTCAAAGAGGAGGAAACAGCATGATCTACTATCTTATCCTGATCCTTTTTCTGCTGCTTCTGATGATCGGAGCAGCCGTTTACTCGGTGGTACAGAAAGACCTTCTTTACGCTGTCATCGGTACAGGGCTGATCAGCTTGGTCCTGTCCATTCTTTTCCTGCTCCTGCAGGCCCCGGATGTGGCGCTGACTGAAGCGGCCATCGGCGTAGCACTGACCACCATCGTCTTCATTATCACCATACGAAATACGGTGAGACACGAAGATGAAGAAAAAAACCGTAGAACGCTACCTAACCAACCGACAAAATGAAAAAAGTATTGGTCATATCACTCCTGGCCGTTTTCGGAGGATATCTGCTGAAAGTCCTTTTTCAGATCGATTTCGGCCATCAGTTCTTCACCAACGGGGTGAAGGATCTTTACCTGGTCGCCTCTCCAGAGAAACTTAAAGTGGCCAATGTGGTCACTGCCATTGTAGTCAACTTCAGAGGTTTTGATACGCTCGGGGAGGTCACGGTACTTTTCCTGGCAACCACAGCGATGGCCAGTATCCTTTATAAAGGACGCCACCAACTGGGCGAACGCGCTGTCCTTTTCTCAGGCAGTAGTATCGTAACCACCGGTTCCAAGCTGCTCTTCCCGGCCATCATACTGTTGGGCGTATATGTTTTCATCCACGGCCACCTCACTCCCGGCGGAGGATTCCAGGGGGGTGTGATCATCGCTACAGGGTTCCTGCTGATGCTGATGGCCTATAAGGATTACACCGTGA
>JALVJE010000197.1 GCA_027028505.1 Bacteroidales bacterium | reverse complement strand
TTTTCTCACCCCAGTCCTTATGGTTGACGACCACTCCGTTGGCATATTTGTAGTAAAGACCCGTCGTGGCCGGATGGTCCGGGGGATAGAAAGCCACCGGTCCGGATTCATCCATGCTCATCGCCCATTGGGCAATATCGAACATGTGGGCTCCCCAGTCGGAGACCAGCCCTCCGCCAAAATGACGGTACCCGCGCCACCAGGCCCAGCGGGTGTCCCCTACGTGAGGAGCAAAGATGGAGTTATACCCCTGGTAAAGGGAAGGTCCCACCCACTCGTTCCAGTCGAGGGTCTCCGGCACCGGCTCGGTGGGTAGGTCGCAGTGTTTCACCGGCTCTCCTACGCTGACATTGATCTCCTTCACCTCTCCAATGTATCCGTTCTGCACCAGCTCAACAGCCTGCCGGAAATCACGCCATGAGCGCTGCATATTCCCTGTCTGAAAGACCCGGTCATATTTACGTACGGCATTCACCATAGCCCTCCCCTCGGCGACGGTCAGCGCCAGGGGTTTTTCACAATAAATATCCTTCCCGGCTTTGGCAGCATCCACGACCATCTGGGCATGCCAGTGATCGGGTGAGGCGATGACCACCGCATCGATATCCGGCCGTTGCAGCAGCTCCCGGTAGTAATGGTAACCTTTCACTTTGTGCCGCACCTTCTTTTCCGCATTTTTCTCTTTCGCAGCTTTCACAAAAAGATCCAGCTTGGCGCCGAAGACATCGCTGGCGGCCACCACCACCGTCTCTTCACAATTACCGATATTTTTCAGGAGCGTGTAACTCTGCTTGCCTGTGCCGATAAATCCCAGGTTGATCCGGTCGTTGGGAGCCACAAAACCGGGACCACCCAGCACATGCCGGGGGACAATGGTAAATGCCGCCGTGCCGGCAGCCGCCTGTGTAATGAACTTTCTTCTTTTCATGACAGATGAGATTTGGTGAATATTTTATTTCCCCGCAGCAGAGGGGTTCTTTACATTTTTTTCAGCACAAAGTCCGTCTCCAGGACATCTTCCGCATTCCCGCCGGCAAAGACCCTGAATTCCCCCGGCTCGGCAACAAAGTTCATCTCCCTGTCATAGAACCTGAGATCGTCGGAGGTCAGGGTGAAAGATACGGTCTTCTCTTCACCAGCCTTCAGGACAACACGTTCAAACCCTTTCAGCTCTTTCGCCGGCCGTGTCACACTGGCCGCCACATCGCGGATATACAACTGGACTACCTCTACGCCGTCGCGATCCCCCGTGTTCTTTACACGAACGGTGATCGTCAGCGGCTCGCCGAAACCGATCTCTTTTTTATCCGCTTTCAGGTCCGAGTATTCAAAACGTGTATAGGAAAGGCCATACCCGAAGGGGAAAAGGGGCGTATTGGGAATGTCGAGGTATTTGCTGGTGAATTTCTCGTCGGAGGCCGGCCGGCCGGTGGTTTTCATGCTGTAATAAACGGGTATCTGCCCCGTATTCCTCGGAAAAGAGATGACCAGCCGTCCGGAGGGGTTGTAGTCGCCGAAGAGGATGTCTGCGATGGCGGGGCCTGCCAGGGTGCCCAGTTGCCAGGCATTGACGATGGCCGGTGCCTCTTCTGCCAGACGGGCGATGGTGAGGGGCCTGCCGGCCATGAGCACCACCACCGCCGGCTTGTCGGTGGCCAGCACCGCATCGGCCAGGGCCTGCTGCTCGCCGGAGAGGCTTATGTCGGAGCGGCTGGCAGCCTCACCGTTCTGCCTGGCGGTCTCACCCAGCGCTAGGATCACAACATCCGAAGCCTTGGCCAGGGCCACAGCACGGGCCAGCCCGCTGCGGTCGTGACCAGTGACCTGGCATCCTTCTGCATAACGTACATCCGCATCGGGGAGTTTTTCCCTGATCCCCGCCAGCAGGGTGACCACGTCTTCCGGATTACCGGCACCGGCCCACGACCCCAGCATATCGCGGCGACTGTCACCCAAAGGTCCTATGACAGCGATCTTTTTTACACTTTTTGAGAGCGGTAGCAGGGGGGCAGCCCCCACCGTGTCGTTCTTCAGGAGGACGATCGATTCGCGGGCTGCCTGCCGGGCATGGTCCAGCATCTCCTGCGAGAGCACGTTTTTCTTCTCCCGCTCCTTGTCGAGGTACCGGTACGGGTCCTCAAAAAGGCCCAGCAGGTACTTGGCCCGGAGGATGCGGTACACGGCCCTGTCAATATCCTTTTCCGGCACGGTACCGGCTTTCACCAGGGCAGGCAGGTTCTTGATATAATCCCCGCCCTGCAGGTCCATGTCCACGCCAGCCCGCAGGGCCAGGAGAGCCGCGTCCCTCTCATCGGCAGCAATGCCGTGGTTCACCAGCTCGTTCATAGAGGTATAATCGGTCAGCACAAAACCTTTGAAGCCCCACTCTTTCCGGAGGATATCATGGAGCAGCCACCGGTTGGCCGTGCAGGGGATGCCGTTGAGGTCGTTGAAGGCGGTCATCACACTGCCCACACCCGCCTCCACGGCCGCCTGGTAGGGACGCAGGTACACTTCACGCAGCTTCCGTTCCGACATATCCACACTGTTATATTCCCGTCCCGCCTCGGGAGCGCCGTAGGCGGCAAAGTGCTTCACGCAGGCCAGCAGGGTGAAAGGGTCGGACAGGTCACTGCCCTGGTATCCGCGGACCTTGGCAGCAGCCACGAGGCCGCCGTAGTAAGGATCTTCGCCGGCCCCCTCGGCCACCCGCCCCCAGCGCGGATCGCGGGCAATATCGACCATGGGGCCAAAGGTCCAGGTGAGCCCTGCCGAGGCCGCCTCCCGGGCCTGCAGCATCGCAGTCTTCTCAATAAGCGGCAGATCCCACGAACAAGCCTCGGCCAGAGGCAGCGGGAAGACGGTCTTGTAACCATGGATCACATCAGAGGCGAAGAGCAGGGGGATGTGCA
>JALVJE010000196.1 GCA_027028505.1 Bacteroidales bacterium | reverse complement strand
ACGGCGGCATAGGATACGGCGACGGCGATGATAACACTTTGATCGATCGCTGCAATGCCCTCTACTATCGCATCACCTTCAATATCGCTGACACTTCGGTCATCACGGGCGCTTCGCTGGACATCGACTACGACGATGCCTTCGTGGCCTATCTCAACGGCGTCGAGATCGCACGCTCTCCGGGCCTCTCCTCCCCCTACCCTGCCTGGAACGAGATCTCCACAGTCAACCATGAAGCCCACATGTACAGCGGAGGCAAGCCCGAGCAGTTCTTCATCGACAAGGACAAGCTGCGGCAGGCCATGAGCAACGGCATCAACCTGCTGGCCGTAGAGATCCACAACAGCTCGACCACCTCCTCCGACATGTCGTCGCTGACCTGGTTCTCCGTAGGACTTTCCGTCAGCGGCAGCTATTACCTGCCTACTCCCTCCTGGTTCACCGAGCCCTTTTACTACAAAGGTTCCACCCTCCCGCTGATACGCATCAACACCTACGGGCAGTCGATCCCCAACGAGCCCAAGATCGATGCGTGGATGGAGATCGTGGACAACGGCCCGGGAGAGTTCAACAGCATCCACGACAGCGCCAATGCTTACAACGGTCACATAGGTATTGAGGTGCGCGGCTCCTCCTCTGCCGGCTATCCGCAAAAACCTTACAGCCTGGAGACACGTGACTCCCTGGGAGACAACCTCAACGTCCCCCTGCTGGGCATGCCGGCCGAGAATGACTGGCTGCTCATCTCCCATTACAACGAAAAAACCTTCATGCGCAACCCGTTATCTTTTAACATGTTCCGCGAGATGGGCCATTACTCCGTCCGTTTCCGCCTGGTGGATGTGGTGATCAACGGAGAGTACGAGGGCATCTACCTGTTCTGTGAAAAAATAAAACGGGACAAGAACCGCATCGACATAAAAAAACTAACTCCCACCGACTCTGCGGGCATTGAACTCACCGGAGGATACATTTTCAAGACCGACTATGCCCACAGTTATGACAGCTGGCTCTCTGCCTACTCCCCCATTGACCATCCCGATTATGATACACGCTTCGTGTATTATTATCCGAAATATTACAACATCACCGATCCGCAAAAAGCTTATCTGCAGGAGTATGTGGACAATTTCCAGGCCCTGCTGCATCAGGATGATTTTGACAGGTATTACAGGAGTTACATCGACCTGCAATCGTTCCTGGACTATTTCATTGTGAGTGAGGTATCCAGGAACATTGACGGCTACAAGAAAAGCCATTATTATTTCAAGGACCGCCAGGATATCGACAACAAGTTACATCAGGGACCTGTCTGGGATTTCGACTGGGCCTGGAAGAACATCCATGACTGTTCTTTTCTGGCCAACGATGAGGGGTCGGGATGGGCCTACAAAACCAACGACTGTCGCCGTACTTACACGCCCGGCTGGTATGTACGCTTGATGATGGATCCTGCTTTTGCCGACGACCTTAACTGCCGTTATTTCCAGTTGCGGCAGACGATCCTCTCGCTGAACCATCTGTATGCTTTCATGGATTCCATCTATCATGTGGTGGCTGAGCCACAGGAGAACCATTACAAGAGATGGCCCATCCTGGGTGTACGTACCGGCGCTCCCGAGCTGGAGGCTCCCGCGCAGACTTACCATGAAGAGGTGGAGCGTTTGAAAGAGTGGATACGCATCCGCCTGGAATGGATGGATGCCAACCTGCCGGGATCCCATGACGGCTGCCTCACCGGCAGGAAAGAATTGAGCAACCCCTCTGATGACCTGCGTCTGTTCCCCAACCCGGCCACAGATCACTTTTATGTAGAAACCTCGGAGATCATTACCAGGGTGGAAATGTTCGATATCTCCGGAAGAAAAGTGATGAGCGGAAACCCGTCCCGTGAATATTCCGTAGAAATAAATACTTCCACCCTGAACAGAGGGCTTTATCTTGTGAAAGTTTCCTTACAGAACGGGCACACTGAGATGAGGAAGATCATGATCCGGTAAGCTCCCCGGAGTAATCGGACCGTAAAAGCAAAGATGAACGATAACTGCCTGTACCGACTATGGTTACAACGTTAAAGAAAATATATGCACGAGTCCTTCTTCCGGGTCTTTTGCTCCTGAGCCTGCCGGTTTTTCTACAGGGACAGACACTCCGTATCAACGAAGTGTTGCCTTCCAATCACCAGGTGAACATGGATCCCGACCGGTATGCCTTTTCCGACTGGATCGAGCTGTACAATCCCTCTTCTTCCGCGCTGGACATTTCGGGATATACCCTCTCCAACGAGCATACAAATCTGAAGAAATGGCGTTTCCCGTACGGCACGGTAATCCCTGCCCGCAGCTATATATTGCTCTGGGCTGACAGCGTGAGTCTATACGGCAAAGCTTATCATCTGAACTTCAAATTGCAGAGGGAAGGAGGAGCTGTCTGGCTCGCCGGTCCCGACGGTCATCTTCTGGACAGTCTGATCTACCCTGAAACCCTTCCGGATATCACTTACGGCCGTGATCCGGATGTCCCCGGCCATTGGGTATTCTTTCCCCATCCCACCCCGGGAGATGTCAACAGGGGGGCAACGGCTGCCTGGCTCCTGCTGTCGCATACACCGGAGTTATCCGTGGCAGGGGGATTCTATGACCGGCCGGTACGTGTAACCCTGTACAGTGAAGATCGCGATGCGGAGATCCGTTATACGCTTGACGGCTCGGAGCCCACCGCCTCCTCGTCCCTCTACACCTCTCCGCTGGACATCTCAGTTACCACAGTGCTACGTGCCGTAGCATTTGAAAAAGATAGGCTAAAGAGCAAGACCCTCACGCAAACCTATTTCATTGGAGAGGATATCTCTCTCCCGGTCATCTCCCTCTCCATAGAGCCCAAATACTTTTGGGATGATTCCATCGGTTTTTATGTGGAGGGCACCAACGGCCTCACAGGCTGGGCTTCCGGTCACGGGCCCTCACCCAAGAGCAATTTCAACAGGGACTGGAAACGCCCTATGCACATTGAGTTTTATGATGAGCAACACCGTCCGGGCTTTGCTGCCGACGGGGAAGTAAAAGTGTACGGGGGCTGGACGCGGGCTGCCGTGATCAAGTCACTGGCCGTTTATACGTACGATCCCATTAACTACAAGCTCTTCCCGGAGCGCTCTTTTATCAGGTACAAATCATTCCTCCTGCGCAACGGAGGTAATGAATGGGCCCACACCAAACTACGTGATGCCGTTCTGCAGAGCCTCGCCATCAATGAGACGGATGTTGACCTGCAGGCCAACAGACCGGCCGTACTCTTTATCAACGGTGAGTTCTGGGGTGTGCTGAACATAAGGGAAAAGATCAACCCGGACTATATCAAACTCCATCATGGTGTTCCGGAGGACAGCATTGATTATATCGAACAATATACCCGGGCCAAGGCTGGCGACCTGAAGAATTATAATGAGATGATGGATTACGTCAGGAACCATGATCTCAGCGATCCCACAGCCTACAACCATGTGAAGCAGATGGTGGATGTGCAGGAGTGTCTCAACTATTTCATGACGGGGATCTACTCGGGTCATGGCGACTGGATCTACAACAACAATAACAATGTGCGTATCTGGCGGCCCCGCACTGAGGGAGGACGATGGCGCTGGCTGCTCTACGACACCGACGGGGCTTTCACCACGGCCTCGGGTCGCGGCATCGAGACGGCTGTGGGGCGCAGCGAGATCCTGGCAGCGCTGCTGAAAAACCAGGAGGCCCGGAAATATTTCATCGACCGGTTCACAGCCCTGCTCAATTCCACTTTTGCGCCGGAACGGGCCCTGCACATGATCGACAGTCTCAAAGCGCTTATCAGTCCCGCCATGCCCCGTCACATCGCAAAATGGAAGAACACCGACGATGCGGGCAATCCCGCCGCATGGAAGACACCCGGCAGCGGCGAATACATACAGTCGCAGGACGGCTACGGGGGCCCCTGTCTGAGCAGTTACGGTCAGTGGGAGAGCTATTTCGGCAACCTGCGTAGTGTGGCATCGGTACGTGCCGGTTACCTGCTGGATGAGTTGCACAACTACTTCTCTCTGGGCACGCCGCGGCAGCTGCGGTTTATGACGGCCGGCGGCGGCATCATTGAGGTCAACGGCATCCTGCAGCGCGACTACAGCCGCGCTACCACCTGGTTTGACGGACAGCAGCTCCAGGTATCGGCCCTGCCCCGTTACGGATACCGTTTTAGGGAGTGGCGGCTGGCAGGGATAGAGGCCCAATCCTTGCTGCCGGCAGGGTCGGTATGGCGTTATCTGGATGACGGCAGCGACCCCGGTACGGCATGGCGTGAGCCTGACTACGACGACTCCGCATGGAAAAGCGGCGCAGCCGAGCTGGGCTATGGCGACGGCGACGAGACCACCGTCACCGGCTATGGTCCCGATCCGGACAACAAATATCTCACTACCTATTTCCGCACCCATTTCTCTTACGACGATACCACCACCAGCCAGCTGCGCCTCGACCTGAAATATGATGACGGCGCCATTGTTTATCTTAACGGCAGAGAAGTGGTGCGTGTCAACCTGGCTGACGGGACCATAACCAGCCAGACGGCTGCCCTCTCCTTCGTTGGCGGAGAGGCCGAATCAGCCTTCACCTCATTTTTCCTTCCCGGTGATCTGCTCCAGCAGGGTGACAATGTAGTGGCGGTGGAGATCCACCAGGTGAGTCCTGCCAGTACGGATATCAGCTTCGACCTGCGTCTCTCGCGTGAGGTGTTCACTGTCAGCGACAGCGTCCTCAGCAGGACTGCCACGTTCACCCACACCGTTCATGGCGACCTGCAGATGATAGCGGTCTTCGATACCGTCCGGGAAGAGAACACCCTCCGTCTCAATGAGATCGTGGCAAAGAACCGTTCTTACCCTACGGGGTCGCCCACGACCACCAGCGACTGGATCGAGCTGGTCAATACGGGCAGGGAAGCCGTGGCCCTGCACGACCTGTATCTCTCCAACGATCCTTCCAATCCGCGTCTGTGCAGGGTCGGCGAGCCCTCCCCCGGCATGGTCATCCCTTCCCACGACCATTATGTGCTCTGGGCCGACGGCCGCAGGAGACCTGCCGGCAGACACCTCAACTTCAAGCTCGACGGCAAAGGAGGCACGCTGGTGCTCTTCAGGGAGGTGGCCCGTGAGATGGTGCTGCTCGATTCCCTGCATTACGAACGGCAGGCGCCCGACATGTCGCTGAGCCGTATACCCGACGGTGCAGGCCCCTGGCTGGTAACCGACCGTCCCACGCCGGCACGGGAGAACGAGCTGTACTTCAGGCCTCCCGTTTCCAATATCCTTATCAATGAGATCCATACCCGGGAGGATCCCCGTGCCAATGAGTGGATCGAGCTGTACAACGACAACGACGAGCCCGTGGATGCCGGCGGGTTGTTCCTCACTACCGACCTGGACCGGCCCACCCTGTACCGCATACCGCCCAACAGACCCTGGCAGACGGTCATCCCGCCCAAAGGGTTCCTGGTGATCAGCAACCACGATCTCACCGCCTGGAACAGGCTGGTACTGCCTTTCCGGCTGGAGCCGGCCGGGGGCGAGATCGGCTTGTCGCAATGGAAGGACGGCCGGGCCGTATACCTGGACTACCAGTACTATCAGGAAGATCCGATCACCCCAGCCAGCGGACATTATCCCGACGGCGAGGGGAGCTGGCAGGTGCTGGCCACAGCCACCCCCGGCGCCAGCAACCTCCTCACCCTGGAAGAGGAACCTTCCGCTGACGGCAATATCACCCTGTATCCCAATCCCTCACACGGCTCGTTCCGTATCATCTTCGGGAAAGACCTCAGCGAAAGATCCTGGACACTCCACATCTTCACCCTCAGCGGACGCCTCGTGTTCCATCAGGGTCCCCTCCGGGAGCACGAGGTACTTATCCCCGCCGGCACACTCCCCCGCGGGATCTATCTGCTGAAGATCGTTGGGGAAGAGAAGGTAATTGTCAGAAAAATAGAAATACTTTAACGGAGTATGGAGTTGCTGGGTGCTGCCCGCCCGGACGAGTCCGGTCGGACGGGGGTGCTGGATGGTAATGTTTGAATGATTGAAAAATCAGAAATCAGAAATCAGAATTCGATATTCGTTGTTCGTTGTTCGGTGTTCGTCATTCATCGATTATCCTTCCATTCTTCCATCTTTTTCCTATCTTTGGCTGCCGGGGAGAATACACAGGGAGAAGATTGGATTTAACGCATTAAACCAGGACTTTTCATGAACCAGTTTTTCCGGTTTGCCTTCACCTGCATTTTATGGGCCGTCCTTTCCGGCGGGGTTCTGCTCCATGCCCAGGAACAGGACAGCACACACTTCCAAGCCACCGGTAAGCCGGTCCTCACCCTTTTCGCTGATTTCCACAATGAGTTCACGAAGAGCGGCCCCGGACGGGCAGGCTTCGCCCTCAAACGTATCTACCTGGGGTACAAATATGCCTTCCATCCCAATTTTACGGCTGCGGTCAAGCTGGACATCGGCAGTCCTGACGATATTGCCTATGGCTCGGGTCTTAAGCGGTATGCCTACTTCAAGAATGCCTATCTGGAATATCACACCTCCCGTTTCCAATGGGCTTTTGGTCTTGTCAGTACGAAGATGTTCAAGCTCTCCGAGAAATACTGGGGACACCGGTATATTACCAAGCCGTACCTGGACCAGTACCGTTACGGTCCCTCGGCCGATCTGGGGATGATCGTCACCTATAAGTTCCTGCCCACTCTCTCGGCCGATCTCTCCCTGCTCAACGGCGAAGGCTATTACCGCCTGCAGCTGGATACGGCGTTCAGGTATGCGCTGGGGATCACCTGGCAACCGGCCGGGAAATGGATCTTCCGGGGCTACGGCGATATCTACCGGAGACCCTTCACACGCTCGGTCGTCTCCTTTTTCAGCGGATACAAAAGTGATCATCTTACCGCGGGCTGGGAGGTGGCTTACTATTTTAACGCCGGTGCTGAAGAAAAAACAGATATGTGGGGCGCGTCCGCCTCTTTTTCCTGGAACTTTACGGAACATCTCCAGTATTTCGGCCGGCTGGATTACCTGAACGGTGGCATGCGGGGCGTGGGTCCGGAGCCGGGGGATCTCTCCCGGCCGGGCAACGGTGTGACCTCCGGCATACAGTACTCCCCCATCAAACAGGTCAGGATGGCGCTGACATGGCGCTCCTTCCAGCCGGTATCCATGGAGCATCCTTCCAGCAACTGGATCTTTTTCAACCTGGGCGTGAAACTGTAAAAGTGACACCACAGCACTTCTTCCCCCTCCTAGAAAACAGTAAGGCATATTTTTTGCTGCTACTCCAGCGCATCTGTTTTGAACAACCAAAAACATACTACCATGAAAGTAAAAAACATTTTAGTGGTTCTCACTGTGTTGACTTTGATATTTACAGGGTGTAGCAAGGAGGACAACACAGAACCGGAAGTAAAAGCCCCCTCTGTAGGCAAGGATTCTGTCCTGGTAAAAGTGCCGCAGGGCCTGAAAGAATCTTCTGATCCCATGGCCCAGTATGTAGTCAGTTTCTTTAACGGAATGAACAGAATGAGCAGATATGCTCATGACATCCTGCCTCCGGGCAGCGCCTCCACGTTCGATGCCGGCATGAGCGGTGCGATCGCCTACAAATGGAATGATGATCATGCTACCTACTGGCTGGTCTATCATGAAGAGAACGGTAAGTGCATCTGGAATGTGGAAGCAGACTTCGGCGAAGGAAAAGCACAGTACATCCACGTGGAAGAATCCTGTGACCAGAAAAAGGGTGATATTCTGGTGAACCTGCCGGAGGGAGGCACGTTCCATGCTACCTGGAGCTATGATGACAAGAACAACATCTCCTTTACCATTACCACCACCCAGAACAACATGAACTTTGAGGTGACCGGCGTCATCAATGCCGATGGCAGCGGTCATGCCGATACGAAGATGAACGGCATGGTGGTTCTTTCCGTGACATGGAACGCTGACGGGAGCGGAACTTACACACTGTATATGTCCAATCCGCCCCATCAGGGGAGCTGGAACGGCTGATAAAAAAAAAACCGGGCCTCGCCCGGTTTTTTTATTTCTCTATACCCAGCAACTCAACCTTGAAGACCAGCGCTGCATAGGGAGGGATGGCCTTGCCGGCCCCTTTTTCCCCATAGGCAAGATCCTGGGGGATGTATACCTCCCAGACCGAACCCACCGGCATCATCTGCAGGATCTCCGACCATCCCGGGATCAGCCTGTCCACGGAGAAAACAGAAGGTTCCCCCCTTTTGTATGAACTGTCAAAGATTGTTCCGTCGATAAGGCGGCCCTCATAATTCACCTTCACCTTGTCGGTAGCCTTGGGAATGGGCCCGTTCCCTTTTTTCAGGATCTTGTACTGCAAACCGTCCTCCAGGGTCACCACACTGTCTTTGGTTGCATTTTTTGCCAGAAACTCCTCACTGGCTTTTTTCAGTTCCATGTTTTGCTTGTCAGCGGCTTTCTGGAGATAGTTCTGAATGATGATATTGGCATCGGCCTCACTGATCTTCAACTCCCGCCCCTGCAGAGCATCCGTAAAACCGGCCGTGAAGGCGGCCACATCGACGCTGTCCAGGTTATTGCGCCGGTAATACCTTCCGGCTCCGGCCCCGAGGCTGTAGCTGAACTTCTGCATCTCGGTGTCCAGTTTGGGTTCTTTCATCGTGTTTTTGTTTGTGTTACATGATACAAGCAGCATACTTCCCGCTGCAAGGAATAAAAAGAAGGATTTTTTCAACATATCGATAGATTTTGGTAAAATAAAGTGCAAAGTTACGATAAATAGTTCAGAGTTTACGGTTCACGGTTCACGGTTCACGGTTCATAGTTCGTAGTTCATAGTTGGTGGTTGAGGAATTCATTCAAGCATTCAAGCATTCAAGCATTCAATCATTTCTACTTGACTTTCAGTATTGTTTTTAAGCGCAGGTCCTCCGCCGAGGCGCCGGCCATGATCTCATAGGTGCCGGGGTCGGGAGCGAAAGTCTTTGTATCCGGGTGGTACACGGCCAGTTGCTGCACCGCCAGGGGGATGGTGATCACTTTCTCCTCTCCTGCTTTCAGGTGCTCCCGTTTGAATCCTTTGAGGGCTTTGCGGGGACCCTCCTTATCGGCAGGATTTCTTACATAGATCTGCACCACTTCATCTCCGTCGCGGGAGCCGCTGTTACGCACGGTCACCTGCACCCGGACGGTATCCCGCAGGCCGGCCTCCTCCTGTGCCAGTCTGATATCCTTATATTGAAAGGAGGTATAGCTCAGTCCGTAGCCGAACGGATAAAGCGGTGTCCCGTCAAAGAAACGGTAGGTCCTTCCTTTCATATAATAATCGGTGAAGGGGGGCAGGTCGTCCACACTTTTATAAAAGGTAACGGGCAGTCGCCCGGCGGGGTTATACCTCCCGAAGAGGATCTCGGCCAGGGCGTTGCCTCCCTCTTCGCCAGGGTACCAGGCCATAAGGATGGCGGGGATGTTCCGGTCGGCCCAGTTTACGGAGAGGGCGCTGCCGCCGGTGAGCACCAGCACCACGGGCGTGCCGGTAGCGTGGATGGCTTTCAGCAGCTTTTGGTAGGGTTGCGGCATGTCGAGGGAGGTGCGGTCCCCGCCGCTGAAACCTTTAATATGTATGGGCATCTCCTCTCCCTCCAGACGGGGGGATATGCCGGCCACCACGATGGCCACATCGGCCTCTTTGGCACGGGCCACCGCCTCGCGGAGGAGCTGCTCATCCTTATCTCCTTTGGGCAGGGGCCTCCACTTCATACGCACGCCGGCATAGCCGGTGATCTCGGCGTAGTCCACCTGCAGTGGATATCTTTTCCCCTGCTCCACCGCCACCGTGAAGGTTTTCTGCCTGTTTACCTCGCAGGGCTGCCAGTTATCCACCACCAGCTTTTTATCGAAGTAAACGCGGCTGCGGTCGTCGCTGGTGATCCCTATCTGTATCTCTCCTGTGACCGGAGCCACGAAATAACCGCTCCAGCGAACCCCGAAATGATCGTCGGGAATCCCCTTGCCGGGCGAGCCAAGGGCCCAGTAAAGCCTCATCACGGTATCAATCCTTTCCATCACCGGCTTACCCTTCAACTCCTCATTATCATAATAGGCACCTTTCAGGCCATGTTCCTCTCCTGAGGATACCGGGCTCAGCATGCCGGGTTTTAACTCCTGCATTGAGACGAATTTCTCCAGCGGCTCCACCCCCTCGGCATAGAGCACCTCGGCACGGTCTTCCACCAGGTTGCGTATCCCCTGCAGGAAGGTCACCGGGCAGGAAGGGGTGCCGTTGTAGTTGCCCACCAGCACATCCAGGTTATCGGCATAAGGCCCCGTGACGGCGATCTTCTTCACCTTTGTCATATCGAGGGGCAGGAGACCGTTATTCTTCAGGAGCACCATGCTCTCCCGGGCCACCCTGCGGGCCAGGTGGCGGTTTTTTTTGGTATCGTTGGCGGTGATGGGGATACGCTGGTATGCCACCTGCTCCGGCGGGTCGAACATCCCCAGCAGAAAACGGGCTTTCATAAGACGTTTTACGGAGCGGTCTATCTCCTCTTCGCTGATAAGACCTTGTTTTACGGCCTCCGGGAGGGTCTTGTATTCCGTGCCGCAGTCGAGATCGCAGCCGGCCTTCACGGCCAGGGCCGAGGCCTCTTCCATGCTTTTCGCCATGTGATGTCCTGACATGATATCTCCCACGGCCCCGCAATCGGAGACAACATACCCCCCGAAGCCCAGTTCCTGCCGCAGGACCGTATCCAGGAGGTAGTGGCTGGCGTTGCAGGGGATCCCCTTGTAGGCGCTGTAGGCGCCCATCACCGAATAAGCGCCGGCCTCACTCACTGTGGCGCGGAAGGCCGGCAGGTACGACTCGTAGAAATCGCGCTCCGAGGTGACGGCGTTGAAGCCGTGGCGCAGGGGCTCGGGACCGCTGTGCACCACAAAATGCTTGGGCGTGGCGATCACCTTAAAATAATGCGGGTCATCACCCTGGAGGCCCTGCACGAAGGCCACACCTATGCGGCCCTCCAGGAAAGGATCCTCGCCATAGGTCTCCTGACCCCGCCCCCAGCGGGGGTCACGGAAGAGGTTGACATTGGGCGACCAGAAGGTAAGACCCTGGTAGATGCCGTGCTCCCCCTTGCGTACCGCCTCATGGTGCTTGGCACGTGCCTCGGTGGAGATCACGTCGGCCTCGCTGTGGATAAGATCCGGATCCCACGTGGCGGCCATGGCGATGGCCTGGGGGAAGACCGTGGCAACGCCGGCGCGGGCCACACCGTGGAGGCACTCGTTCCACCAGTGATACTCCGGGATGCCCAGCCGCGGGATGGCCGCAGCGTGACTGGTCATCTGACTCACCTTCTCCTCCAGGGTCATGCGGCTCACCAGATCGTCCACGCGCTTGTCCACGGGCTGGGAAGGATCCTGGTAAAGAGGCTGTTTCTGCGTATTACACGAAGCAAAGAGCAGAAAAACAAGGGCTAAAAGGGAAAATAAAGATCTCATGGTATAGGTTTTTGGTTTGGGTTATCGTATCTCTATCTCATCGGTGAATATCCAGGCTTTGCCGCCGGCGGCAGGATGCCACGCCGGCAGGATACCGGTATTTTTAGCTGTCACGCGCACATAACGCACTTCTTTCCCCCCGGCAGGACATGTAAAAGTACGGATAAGTGTCCCTGTCGTCCGTCCCGGCACCTCATTCTTCACACGGCAGAGGGTGTCCCACGTCTTTCCGTCTTCCGACACCGCGAACTCCACATAGCGGGGAAAGAGGATCCACGAGCGGCTCTGCTGCAGGAAACGGGCCGCGAGGGTATCCACAGTCTGTGGCTGCGCCAGCTCCAGCACAGCCACCAGGTCGACCCCCTCGAAGCCCATCCAGCGGCCGTCCCTGAAGTTCTTCGTCCCGTACCGGCCGTCAACCAGTCCTACCGGACCTCCGCCGGTATACCTGTCGCTGTAAGGGTGCCCGAGAGTGATCTTCCGGACCGGCCCGCGATAGACAAAGATCTTTTTCTCATAAACGGGAGAAAGTTTTCCGGTGCCGGTGATGCGGGCTTTCACCGTGGTGGTGGTGTCGATGCTGAGAGGCTTCTCATAGATGATAGACGAAGTATCCGGATCGGTACCGTCGAGGGTATAACGGATCACTGCCGGCGGGAAAAGGGGGATGATCGTCACCGTCCGTTCATGGGCCAGAGGATCGCCGCCGGGGATGATGAAAAGATGCGATGGTACCTGCCGGATGTCCTGCATGAGGCGGTCGTATTTCGCCAGGTTACGGTCGAGCCAGTAGGGTCTGTTCTCCTCCTTCCACAATCGGGCATATTCTGTTTTGAGCTCTTCCAGGGACTGGATCAGGCCGTTGAGGCTGCGCTGCAGGCGGTCCGGCGGGAGCATATTCCGTTCCTGCGGATCGTTGATGCGGTAGCTGAGGATGTTCTTCCGTGCCAGGAAGAGCACCCGGCGGGCTGCGAACTCCAGGTAACCGAGCGTGGCAGCGTTGAGGGTCACCTCTCTGCGGGCCTGCTCAAAAGCCCGCAGCACAGCAGCCGCCCCGCGCTCCATGTCCAGGGCACTGTTCAGCAACTGTGTGGTCTGCTGCGGGTCATACGCTTCGTCGACCATGGGTTTCCAGAAGGCATGATCGGTGAGGTTGCCTGCCGCCGGGGTATGCCGCAGGCTGTCGAGACGCAGCATGGCCTGTGCCACACCGGCCGCCCGGCCGTAGAAAAGCGGATCCCAGGCCTGCACAAAAGCATCGTAGCGTGCCGTCATCAGGGAGTCCTCTTCGCCGGTAAGGGGTTTCCAGGCCATCTCCGCACTCCATCCCAGGGGCAGCCAGTTGTAGTTGAACAGGTTCTCCCCGTCGTCATCCCAGGTGGTGTTGAGCATCCCCTCCGCTCCGAGACGATGGCCGTCACGGACAAAATGAGCAATGTTGTCCTCCGCCGTGCCCAGGTCGGGGAAGATACGGTTCCAGCAGCTCACCCCCGGACATACCCAGTAAGGCAGCGAGTCGTTGCGGAAAGGCAATATCTGGTCCGCAAAGGAGGGAGCGGCATGGTAGGCCCACGGCAATACAATAAGGTCTTTGGGAAGCTTGGGGATGACCTCCGGATATTTCAGGGCAATATCGCCCCACATCATCGGGGTCTTACCGTATTTTTTCAGGATCTGTGCCAGGCGGTTGATATGATAGGCATAGACGCCGGCGAGCCCCATAGTATCGACCATGGTCCTGGCGGGGCCTGTCCCCAGGCCGAACACCTCATCACAGTTGATGATGAATAATTTGCTCTTATAGGCCCGGGCGATCTCCCCCAGGATATCGTCCAGCAGGCGGTAACTCGCCTCAAATGCCGGGGAGATGACATTAGGCGTCTCGGCCAGGTCGCGGTAAGCAGGCATCTTCAGGATGTGACCGAAATGACCGAAGGCCTGGAAGTTACCGATCAGCTCCACATGGTACTTGTCGGCATAACGGGACAGCTCACGGATCTGCGCGGCGGTGATGCCGTCGGCAGGGGCGATATCCGGATGGGATTTCAGCTTGAAGACATATTCGGTATACAGCGTGAAAGCATTCATCTTCAGGGAAGCCATGCGGCGCACCTCCTCTTTGAGAAAGGCGAGGGTGGGTATGGGCCCGCGGCTGATGTCATCCTGCCAGGCCCGGTAACGCAGGGCCGGCCGGTCGACGATGGTTACCGCCGGGAGGGTGTTGCCCTGACGGTTGCCACGTATCAGCTGGTTGAGGGTCATCGCGCCGTAGAAAAGCCCAGTATCGCTGTTGGCCACCAGCAGGATGCGCGCCGGCGTCACCTGCAGTACATACCCCTCGGCGCCACACTGCTTCAGATCGGCCACAAAAGGATCCGTCAGCTTGTCGAACCGTTTCTCCCAACCCCGGTAGCCCATGAGCACAGAGGCTTTCTTCACCTCCAGGGTGTATTCCGGCTCAAAACCCAGATCCTTTTTCACCTCCCGGATAAACAGGTTGGCCGGGAAAAGAAGGGTGGTGTCGTCGGCATCGGTGATAAAAAGCAGCTTCTCCGGCGTGAGGGTAAAAACACCTTCGCCCCTGACCTCTTTCCGGGGCTGCGGGATAAGATGCAGGCCCTGCGCACAAAGCAGGGAAGATGCCAGGCCCCACAGCAGGAGGGATCCCATGATCTTTTTCCGTACAGATCGTTGCATGGCAGGATGGTTTTGGAGCGTTTATCAAAGATAAGAAAAAGTTAGGAGTTGCGAGTATCGAGTTGCGAGTTAAAAGTTACGAGTATCGGGTCCCGCAACTCTTAGGATGCCGTAGCCGGGCACACTCGAAAATGAAATTTTCGGTGTCTTCGATCCCTTAGAGTTGCGAGGATGCTCGCAAATGCAAGCAGCATTTGCGGCATTACGAGTTCCGGGTTGTCGCTTCATCGCTTCATCTCTTCATCGAAATTTGTTGGTGATTCTTGGCTCTTGACTCCTGGCTCTTCCGGAACTGCGGGCCAGCCTTATATCCGCCTGGATTGTTAAAAAAGATCAACAGGCTGCGTAATACACAACCGCTGAAATGTAAAAATTTTCACTTACTTTTGAGATAATTATGCATGGGTAATGATCCGTAACCCTGTTTAGCTAAAGCAGCGTATTTTTAAATGGATTAATTTATGAAGTTATTAATAATTCTGTTTACGATGATGGAGTTGTTTGTTACAGCTCAGGCAACAATTATTCCATCCACCCAAAGAATCACATGGACCCCCGGAATTGATGGTGGGATACCGAATATCACATCACCCGTTGTAAATGTAGTTACAGATTATGGAGCAGACAGCAGCGGAACGAGCGATAGTCATGACGCTATTCAGAGTGCCATAAATTCATTAGGATCCGGTGGCGGTGTGGTTTATATTCCTCACGGAACGTATAAAATAAACGGAAGCTTAAAACTTGGATATAACGGAATAGTTTTACGGGGAGACGGTCCGGACAAGACAAAGCTGTATTTTTATGATCCCACTACAAAAGCATGTATAGAAGTTTTATATTATGGAAGAGGTGACTGGCAGGGAGTATCAGGTTATACAAAAGATACAACAACATTGACAGTTGATGACGGCTCACAATTTACTGTCGGAGAATTTGCAGAGATACAGCAAGTCAATGATCCGGAAGTAATGTACACAGATCCCAAATGGGATCAATCCTGGGCAGCAAATGCCGTCGGGCAACTTTTGGAAGTGACAGCTGTTAACGGGAATGAGGTAAGTTTTAAAACAGCTTTGCATATAGATTTTTCGTCCTCTCTGGATCCTCAGATCCGTCCTCAAAGATTTGTAACAAATTCCGGTATAGAAGATCTCTATATTGAGATGAAAACCAATACGGATGTTAGCACAATACTGATCAAAAATTCAGCCTATTGCTGGGTACGAAATATAGAGAGTTATCATACAAAAAGGTGCCATGTTGCAGGAGAATCTGCAATAGGGATCGTTGTGCGAGACTCCTATTTTCATCGCTCTTATGATTATGGCGGAGGAGGTCACGGGTATGGAGTGTCTTTAGGTTTACATTGCACTGACTGGCTTGTTGAAAACAACAGCTTCGACTCTTTACGACATGCCATGATGACGCACATTGGAGCCAATGGAAATGTTTTTGGCTACAACTACTCTCAAAACATTCTTCAGGGTGACGGAGAGACAGATCTCAATGAAGGGTGGGAACCACCTGATATTTCCCTTCACGGACATTACTCTTTTATGAATCTGTATGAGGGAAATAGTGTTAACGAGGTAGGAATAAGTGATTATTGGGGTCCATCCGGCCCCGGCAACACAATCTTCAGAAACCTGGTAAAAGTTAATGAATCCCATGATGGTATTTCATATCATGATCACTCTCAATACCAGAATGTAATTGGTAATAGTTGTTATGTGATCAGAGACGCAGACAATAATTCGTCGAATAATCTTGAACATGGAAATGTGATCGATGGAACAGTTGTCTGGGATAGTAATATAAGTGACAGAAACTTACCAAACTCCTACTATTTAACATCAAAACCTGATTTTTTAGATAGTATATCCTGGCCTGTTTACGGACCCGATGTCGGTTTTTCGCAAAAACTGCCAGCCCAGAGCAGACTCGAAAGTTCGCCTGTGTTCGTTCAGGCCCGAACCCAAAGGAGGGCCAATGATATAAACATCTATCCCAATCCGTTCAACACAACTACAACAATAACCGTAAATTCAATATCCGATAAGGGGGTTCTGAAGATCTATAATACCACAGGTGAATTGATAAAAAGTTATCCTGTGGATCAAACAGGTCTGAACAAAATAGTATTTCATGCAGAGAGATATGGCAGAGGTGTATATTTTGTAATATTTTTATCTGACGGTAAGATCGTTGCCAGGGAAAAAATGATATTGCTCAGATAGGGAACCTTTTCATCGTCCCCCGGGCCGTATGGACAACAGTCGGCGAAACAGCCGATCACTGATCCTTTCCGGGAACCACAGAACGGACAGGTAAAGCAAAGACCGGCCTGTCATTTTATTGCTTACAAACAAGTACGAGAATATAAGATTTTTATTTTCTTTGCTTCTTCGGGAAAACAGGAAATCGCATGATATCTTAAGCATGAGAAAGTCTAATATACCTGATTCAAGAACTTTAAATCTGTTGTTTTGAAAAAACTTATCCTTTCATTCGTTCTGATCCTCCCGTTGCTGACCGTTTGGGGTCAGCAGGAGAAAAAAGTGTTCTGGAAAGAGGATTTTTCCGGAGGTCACCTGCCCGACGGCTGGGTGGTAAAAAGCCTCGGTGACAGCACCGTCTTGTGGCAGTGCACCGACCAGCCTTATCCCGGCAGTCACCAGCACAAAGATCAGGCGCCGCCCATCGCTTCGTCGAGCCGCGGGCATTTCATGCTCTTCAGCCCCGGCGTGAAGGTAGACCGCAACATCAACAAATGGCGTGACGCCGGCGTCTATCCCGACGGATATTTCATGACCGCCCCCATCAACTGCACCGGTCTGAAGTCGGCCATCCTGCGTTTCGAGCAGAAGTTCGCCTACAACCCCTGGGGCCACACCCGCGATGCGGGTCTGTTCGTGGGCGTCAGCCATGACGGGAAGAAATGGAAATATTTCCGGGTCAACAGCGGCGTCAAGGGCTGGAAGGACTCGCCCAACCCCGTGGTCAAAGAGCTGAACGTCTCCGATGTGGTGGCCGGACAGCCGCAGGTGTATATCAGGTTCCTCTGGAAGGGTTACTTCGCCTTTTACTGGATGGTGGACGACATCTCCCTGCTGGAGGGCTACCGGCAGGACCTGGGCGTCAAGGAGCTGCTCTACCCTGCCCCGAAAGACAATGTCTTCACCGAGCATGACACCGTGCATGTGCTGGTGAAGAACATGGGCTCGGAGGACATCACCCGCAATTTCAAGGTGGAGATGCAGACGGGGGATGCCATGCCCTGCACCGTCCTGGTGAAGGCCGAAGACAAGCCTTTCCCTGCCAACAGCACCATGGAGATCAGTTTCTGTCCGACCGATCTCTCCACACGGGCTTCGTGGGATCTTCACATCCGGTGCGACCTGCCGGGCGATGAGGACACCACGAACAACAAGGCGACCTACACGGTTTATTCCAAACCGGTCACCCTGGGCAACATCACGGGTATCGACCGATGGGAAGACGGCAGCATCCTCTTCCGCAGCGGCAAGGCGCTGGTGGCCGTCCGTTTCCTCACCGACGAGATCTTCCGTCTGCAGCTGGCGCCGCTGGGCAACATCGAAGATCCCACGCACGGCAAGATCACGGTGAAGAACAACTTTACACCCCCGAAGGTGGATCCCGTGGACCGGGGTGATTACTATGCCATGACCACCGACGCGGTGGAGCTGCGGGCTTACAAGAAGCCCCTGCGTTTTGCCTGCTACGACAAGGAAGGCAAACTGCTGTGGGAGGAGGCCGCCCCCCTGGAATACGGCGCCACCACACGCCAGCGTCTCAGGAGACAGCCGGAGGAGTATTTTTACGGCGGCGGCATGCAGAACGGTTATTTCTCCCACCGCGACAGCACCATACGCATAGAGATCGGGGGCGGCTGGGATGACGGCGGCCGCCCCAACCCCGTACCTTTTTACATGAGCACCGCCGGCTACGGCGTCTTCCGCAACACCTTCGCGCCGGGACGTTACAGCTTCCATGACCCCCTCGACCTGAGCCATGAGGAGTTCCGTTTCGATGCCTACTATTTCTACGGTCCTTCGTTGAAGAAGATCCTCGACGAGTACACGCAGATCACGGGCCGTCCTTTCATGCCGCCGCGGTGGGCCCTCGAGATGGGCGACGCCAACTGCTACAACCGCAACGGCCACACCACGCCGGTGGTCATCGACTCGGTGGCGCGCAAGTACCGCGAGCACGACATGCCGGGCGGCTGGATCCTGCCCAACGACGGCTACGGCTGCGGCTACACCGACCTGCCCTACACCGTCAAGGAGCTGCACAAGCTGGGCTTCTGGACAGGCCTCTGGACCGAGAATGGCGTCGACCGCATCGCCTGGGAGGTGGGCACCGCCGGCACGCGCCTCTGCAAGCTGGATGTGGCGTGGGTCTACCGGGGCTATGACTTCGCTCTCGACGCCTGCCGCACCGCCTACACCGGCATCGAGAACAACTGCGACGGCCGCGGCTTCGTCTGGACGGTCATGGGCTGGGCCGGCACGCAACGCTATGCCACCGTCTGGTCGGGCGACCAGAAAGGCAACTGGGAGTATATCCGCTTCCACATCCCCACGGTCATCGGCTCGGGCCTGTCGGCCTTCAACGCCGCCACGGGCGACGTGGACGGTATCTTCGGCGGCAGCCCGGAGACCTACGTGCGCGACCTGCAGTGGAAATGCTTCACGCCCGTGCTGATGGGCATGTCGGGGTGGTCGAAATACATGAAACAACCCTACGTGTACGGCGAGCCCTACACCTCCATCAACCGCCGTTACCTGAAGCTGAAGATGCGGCTGACGCCTTACCTCTACACCTACAGCCACCAGGCCTGGAGCACCGGCACCCCCACCGTGCGGGGCATGGTGCTCGAGTTCCCCGAAGATCCGGTGACCTGGGGAAAGGCTACCCAGTACCAGTTCATGACGGGCGAGTGGCTCCTGGTGGCCCCGGTCTTCCGCGACACCACGGTGCGTGACAGCATCTACCTCCCCGCCGGCATCTGGACCGACTATTGGACCGGCAAGACGTATACGGGCCCCGGGTGGCTCAACGGCTACGAGGCGCCCCTCGACCGGCTGCCCCTGCTGGTGCGCGAAGGCGCCATCATCCCCATGTACCCCGAGATGCTGTACGACGGGCAGAAACCGAAAGACCCCGTGACCCTCGACCTCTATCCCTCCACCCGGGAGACGCACTTCGACCTCTACGAGGACGACGGCATCACCCGGGAGTACCGGAAAGGCATCTTTGCAGAGACACGTATCACCCTGCTCGAAGAGGATAACGGTACTGTCACCGTGCAGGTGGATCCCGTAAAAGGATCGTACAAAGGCATGCCGGGGACACGGCATTATGTGCTGCAGGTCCACCGGGAGGCATCGCCGGAGAAGGTGCTGCTCAACGGCAAAAAAATCAAAAAATATAAGCAGAAAGCAAAATGGGAGAAAGCCGCCACCGGCTGGTACTTCGACCCAAAAGAGAAGCAGGGCGTGGTGTTCGTGAAGACCGGCCTGCAGGAGACGGGTAAAGGGAGTGTAGTAACGATGAACGATGAATGATGAACGATGAATGAGGAATGAGGAAGCTCGATGCTCGATGCTCGATGCTCGAAGCTCGATGTCGGAGCGCAGCGAAGATCCCGGCTTGCCGGGGCTCGAAGCTCGAAGTAAAAATAGGTAAAGCTTTCAACTATGAACTTTGAACTATGAACTTTGAACTATGAACTACTAAAACGTAGCATGCCAGACGATCCAGGCGTAGAGGGCGAAGCGCAGGAAGCGGGTGGCGGCGAAGAGGAGGAAACGGCGGAGGGGCAGCTTCACCGACCCCGCCAGCATGCAGGTGGCTGAGAAAGGGACGGGTGTCAGGGCGGCGATGACCACCAGGAACAGGCCGTAGCGCTGCAGGAGAGGGATCACCTTCCGGAGATGCCGCTCCCTGAGACGCCGGAAGAAGGAGGTGTTCCCGAACCAGCGGCCGGCAAAATATCCCGCCACACCGGCCAGGTATGAGACCGCCGCCAGGAAAGCCACGATCTCCACATAGCGGGGGAGGTCGCCGTAACCACGGGCCCAGATCATGAAGAGCTCGGGAGGGATGATGCCGAAAAAGAACTCGGAAAAAGCATAGATGAGAAAGAGAATCGGCGGACGGTCATAGAGAGGTGTCAGGAGACGGTAATAGTCGAACTCCAGCACCTCCAGGAAGATGAAGAAGCCGAGGATCGCCCCCAGCCAGATCAGTCCGCGCAGGAGATTCTTCAGAAAAAAACGTGTACGTCCGGTGTTGTCTGACATGGGAGGGTAAAATAATAAAAAATACAAAGTAGAAAAGGGGTATAAGAGGGAGAGCGGTGAAGAGATGAAGCGATGATGCGATGAAGCGAAAATATCTAAACTTTGAACTATGAACTCTGAACTTTGAACTATCTCTTGTCATGAAAAAAACATTACTCCTCCTGCTCGGTCTTATTCTTCTGCTTCCGCTGGGGGCGCAGAACCGGGCGCCTTCATGCTGGCTGCATTACCAGGACAACTACCCCGGCGACATCGTGGTGAACACGTTGCAGGTGGTGGCCCCCTCCCCAACGTACACCTATTACTGTGCCCTGCAGTGGAACGCCGGCGCCGACGGCGGCGGCTACTGCGGCATGCAGGAGCATCCCGACGGCCGCAACTTCATCTACTCGATCTGGGACCCGGTGAGCAGCAACGAGGCTATACGCGCCGTATATACCGGCGAGGGAACGGAGACGGAGAACTTCGGCGGCGAAGGCACGGGGCTCAAGTCGTGGAATTTCACCCTGGGCTGGGAGACGGGACAGTGGTACTCCTTCGTGAGCCGCACCTGGAACAAAGCGGGACACACCCGCTTCGGCTTCTGGATCTTTGACCATGGCCGCAGCCGGTGGCACCACTTGGTGACGATGGACTTCCCCGTGGCGGACATCCTCTTCGGCAGCAGCACGGGATCGTTCATCGAGGACTGGTATGGCAACGGCTCAGAGATGCGGCAGGTGTATCAGAAAGAGGCGTGGAAGCGAAGCGTCTCCAACGGGGCGTGGCAGCCCCTGACCATGGCCTACTTCCGGAGGGTGAGTCCCGACGACGGGGCGGCCAACTACATCGACAACTATGACGGCGGCGTGGCCGATGGTCATTTCTTCATGAAGAGTGGCGGCACCGCCACGCCCGTCACCAACGAGTCGGGCGCCACCCTCACCCTCAGCAACGGCAACACACATCCCCCTTTTGCGGCAGGCCGTCTGGATACGGTGACGGCGGCGATGGACGGCGACACGCTGCGCCTGACGTGGCAGACCGACAGCGCCGGAGCGCCCCAGTTCGCCTGGCGTGTGCGGGTGTATGACAACGCAGAGATGAGCGGCACGCCGCTGCTGGAGGTGCGCGACACCCTCCCCCACGCCCGCGCCGCAGCGGTCTTCGCAGGTAGTCTACCGGGAGATGCTGTCTATTATTACAAATTCTCCCTGTACGATCTCTTTGACAACCCGCCGGACAGCCGCAGCGGCAGCTTCACCCTCGGCAGTCCTGCCGCACGCCGCGAGGAGCAGGCTGATGGATGGCGTATCTACCCCAACCCGGCTACCTCACAACTTCACCTCATCGTCCCCGCCACACCTGTACAGACCTACACCTGCCATCTTTTCGACCTTGCCGGCCGGCAGGTGCGGGAGCAGGTGATCCGGCCCGGCGGGACAGGTACCGTCACCCTCAGCACGGCAGGCCTGGCGCCGGGGACCTACCTCCTGCGGGTGAGGAGTGAAGGGAGGGAGGTGCTGCAGGAGAAGGTAGTGGTGAGTTTTGAGTTTTGAGTCCCGCAATTCTGGAAATCTCGATTTCCTTAGAATTACGAGGATGCTCGCAGATCTCGATCTGCGGCATATCGGGTTGCGAGTTAATTACTCTTCATACTCTTTTCACTTTTCCCACTTTTTGACTCTATGATCGCCGATCTTATATCCAAGTGTCCCTGGTATATTTAAGCTCCGCAAAGCTACGCCGGGCCGGGATCTGATGAGGACTGAATCAATAGTTTGACACTACTTCTGTCTAAGTAGATCTACAATACATTATATATTCCTCTATTATACTGCATATTACAAAATATCAACTACGTAGCTAACTACGTAGCTCACTACGTAGTTGTGCAGATGAGGGTATTGCAATGCCCTATGACACTACGTATTGCAGGAATGATCAGGAATAAAGGTGTCACGAGGATGTACGGACAATTGTCTTTCCGGCGCCCGGCTCCCTGCTAAATATTTCCTTTTGGAATAAAATAAGTTATTGAGTAAATTTGGGATAGAGAGTGGGTTTTTTTCTGTTATTTGGAAATTAGACCTGGGAAATAGGGTATTTTCTTTTTTTATTTCTATTTTCATTTAACTAACAAAGAATTAATCAAGCAATTGTAAGAATGGAATATAATATCTAATGTTGTAAAATATCACAAAAAGGTATTCCGTTTGATAATTAAATGAAGTTATCATCGGTTTTAATATGATTAAATATTCCATCTTAGTCTTTTCCTTTCTTTTAATCTCATGTATACGTGAGATAGAAGTTAATATACCAGAACAAGAACATAGCTTGGTAATTTATTCAACCATAGTTCCATTTACTCCGCCTGATGTAAAATTCTTAAATATTAAGGTTAGAACTACAAGGAATATTTTTGATACCGCCAAAAATTATACTTCTGATGCATTGGTTTTAATGTATAAAAACAATAAAATACAAGATACACTAAAATATATTGATTCAATCCATTGTTATCCCATCAATTTTTTTCCTGCTCCAGGAGATAAGTATTTTGTTCAGGTAATAAAAAAAGATTTTAAAACCGTAACATCAGAAACATTTATCCCTGCAAAAGTTAAAATAGATACTATCACTATAAATCCAGTTGCCTATTTTGATGAAGACGGTTCTGTTTTTTCTGAGATAGCTATCACTTTTACGGATCCAGTAAATGAAAATAATTTTTATGAACTAGTTGTTTCTGATATAAATTTCAATTACGATAATGATGCAAACTATTATGAATTAACGACAAATGACAATATCGTAACCTCAGAAAGTTATTATCCGTCATTGCTTCGGTTTGATGTAAAAAAACCAAAATATTTATTATTTAATGATGAAACGATAAATGGAGAACAACATACACTTTATGTTTATTATACTCCCCCACAACACGAACAGGATTACAGATTTATCTCCGATCATTTTATTACAATACAGCTACGGAATGTTACTGAAGAATTTTATTTATTTAAAACCACTATGATCCAACAAGGATATAGCCGGGTGGAAGACATACTATACGGTATGGGAGAACCCTTAAATGTGATTTCCAATATTCAAAACGGCCATGGGTTATTTGCCGGTTTTAATTTTGATCAGGTTTCTCTCCATATTCCAGAAACTAAATTAAACTGTAAATTCCGGTGAAATTGACCCAGGTAATCCTGAGGAAACTGACCCAGGTAATCCGGGGCAAACTGACCCACCCTGGGCATGCTGATTTTTCATTTCAAAAATAGGCATTTTTTATTAATCGATC
>JALVJE010000195.1 GCA_027028505.1 Bacteroidales bacterium | reverse complement strand
GGCAACATTGCTTTTGCGCTGAAAGAAAGAAAAGAGAAGGATGTGAAGAAGCAGGTGTTCGATATGCTAGACTTCTTCGGCCTGCAGGACCATGCGGAGAAATATCCTCACCAGCTCTCCGGAGGACAGCAGCAACTGGTGGCCATCGCCCGCTCCCTGGTGCTGAAACCCCGCATCCTCCTGCTGGACGAGCCCCTGGCCAACCTGGATGTGAAGCTGAAACACAGGATCCTGGACCATATACGCAACCTGAAGGAGAACTTCGACCTGACCCTCGTATATGTGACGCACGACCACCGGGAGGCTTTCTCCATCGCCGATACCGTGACCGTGCTGAACGAAGGGCGGGTGGAAGAGAGCGGTACCGTCGAACAGATCAAAAGATCGGACAATGCATATCTCAAATATTTTATCGAGTTCTAACCCTAAAAACACCAGATCATGAAAAAACCTGGAATTTTATTATTGGCTGTTTTGCTGCTTGCAGGGTGCGGGCAGGCCAAAACGAACAACACCGGAACGACTCCGGCAGAAAAAGCGACGGAAAATACTCCGGAAAAGGTGGTGAAGGCTCCTGCGGCCATCGACACGACCTTTACCTTTGAAGCCTGCGAAACAAATAAACTGCCTGCCGGCTGGACCCAGTCCTTTACAGGCAAAGGAACAGGGACGGAATGGAAGGTACTGGACGATGAAGGGAATAAGGTGCTGGCCCAGGTGTCCATGGACAATCCGAGCTACCACTTCAATGTGATCACCTATGACGGTTACGAGTTGAAGGATATGGAACTCACCGTACGGCTCAAAGGCGTGTTGGGGAAAGAGGACCGGGGAGGTGGCTTTGTGTGGCGTTTCACCGACAAGGACAACTATTATGTCGTGCGGGCCAATCCGCTGGAAAACAATGTGGTGTTATACAAGGTGGTGAAAGGAAAAAGGAGCGACCTGCCGCTGGTAGGCAAGGGAAGGACTTACGGGATGAAAGTGCCTCCTCTCGGAAGCCAGTGGAACACCCTGAAACTACGGGTGGAAGGCAATACCTTTACCGTATGGCTGAATGGCAAGGAACTGTACAAGGTACAGGATGACACCTTCACCAATGCCGGCAAGATCGGCCTGTGGACCAAAGCCGACGCCTACACATATTTTGATGACTATCATGTGAAGGAGCTCAAATAAGATCTTTGCGTGGTATTATCCTTTCGCAAAGATCGCGAGAGGAAAAAAGTGTTAGAGACAGGAGAATTTGTTCATCCGTGAGGAAATTTTTGTATTTTTGCCCCGCTTTTCTCCCCGTGAGGAAGTGGGTTTCGGGGTGTAGCGCAGCCCGGTTAGCGCGCGTCGTTCGGGACGACGAGGTCGGGAGTTCGAATCTCCCCACCCCGACGATAGTAAGAAGGCCATTGCCCACAGGGCTGTGGTCTTTTTTTATTCTGCAACATTCTATTGTTTAAGTTATTTCCTATTTTGTTGGTTGAAATTTTGTTTAACAATATTTTTCTTCCGCTATGAAAAAATGGCTTTCCCTCCTCATTCTCCTGACAGTGCTGGCCGCCTGTAAAAGAAATCCCCTCAGGGTGAATGTCTCGGACATCGATGTGACGGTAACTATCACGCGGTTCGAGAAAAAACTGTTCGGCCCTCCGGCCGACAGTGTGCTGGCGGCTGTGCCACAGCTGCAGAAAGAGGACGGCCCTTTCTTCAGGCGTTTCCTGCAGCTTATCAATGTGGGTACGCCAGGAACGATAGTCTTTGAGCAGTATTTCAAACTATTCCTTACTGACGATCTTAACCGGGAGGTGTACCGCAAAACAGAAGAGATCTTTCCGGACCTCCGCCCGCTCGAAAAAAAGCTGACGAACGCTTTTAAACATTACAAGTATTATTTCCCGCAGCGGCAGGTGCCGGATGTGTATTCTTACATCTCGGGATTTAATGCTTCATTGCTCATAGACGAGGGCATCCTGGGTATAGGCCTGGACCGTTATCTTGGCAAGGATATCATCTGGTACGACCGTTTGGGGATCCCCAAATACATGCAGCGCAAGATGGTCCCGGAAAAGATCCCCTCCGACTGCATGTATGCCCTGGCGATGACAGAGTTCCCTTTTACGCCTGCCGGTAGCGATACGATCGTCACGGATAACGTCATCAACCGCATGATCTGGGAGGGCAAGCTGCTCTATTTTGTCAAGGCGATGATGCCGAAGGAGAAGGATGAGCTGATCACCGGCTTCACGCCCGCACAGCTGAAATGGTGCCGTGACAATGAGGCGGTGATGTGGGGCTACCTCATTGAGCATAAGATGCTCTTCAAGACCGATTACCTGACCATCAACAAGCTGACCAGGGATGCTCCTTTTACCTCTTTCTTCCCTCGTGAATCCCCGGGGCGGGCTGCCAACTGGATCGGATGGCAGATCGTGAAAAATTATATGGAAAGGCATAGAGAGGTTACACTGCCGCAGCTGATGGCGGATACCCATTACCAAAAGATCCTGAACGGGTCGGCGTATGATCCGCAGTAATGCCGTCAACCTGAAGACAACGCATTCTCCGGCCTGTCCCGCTATATAAAGTAGGGGCACAAAATTTTGTGCCCCTACTTTATGCCTACCCTGCCTACCCTGTCTGCCCTGCCTGCCCTGCCTGCCGGCAGGCAGGGCAGGCAGGCGGCAGACAGGTATCACATCATCGCCTCATCCCTTCATCCTTTGTCCGCCGTAGCTGCAAGCAAAGGCGGAGCATCATCACTTCATCGTTCTCCCCCATCCTTCCCTTTATAGCCTGCAGGCTCTCCTCTTCACCTCCGTTGTGCAAGGCTTTCTCAGTTTTTGGAAACCCCGGCTACCGATGTTATGGTAAAATCATTATCATAATAGTATCGGTCTAGGACGACACGGGCGATATGTTTTTTCATCTCATTGATGATCTCATTGATCCCTTTGTAGTCCAGGTAGCAGGGAGAACAATCGACAGCTTCCCTTTTCCCGTTAAGTCTTTCTGTCATATCCTGCTCTATCTGCTCCTCGATGCTCCACATGATATAATTGGCATTGGAGAAAAAGTTATACTGTTCCACTTCCGGCAGTTCACCTATTTCGTCCACACATGCTTCGTTCATATACCTGATACGGTTCCCCTCTATAATTTCTGTCCTTATCCTGATGCTTCCTTCCACAGGATTGTATATGAAGGTATATGTCTCAAAAGTACCTCGGTTGAAGATCCGCAGCTCCTGTCCGGGACGCAGCACAGTGCATACCCCCCAGCGGCCGGAATAGATCTGTTTGTAATTCTTGTTCTTTTTTGTTTTCATTTTTGCCAGTTCTTTATGTTACCGGGGCAAAAGTAGAGGGACGGCTCCGGCGGATCTACGACATGCCGTGTCGGGTTGTGAAAAAAAATACCGTTGCCGGGGAACGAAAGGGTAGGAAACGTCCTTCAATATGCCATCGGCTACTCAGGAACCAGCTATGAGCAATGAGCTATGAGAAGGGAGTAAAGAGTATGGAGTATGGAGTATGGAGTAGGGAGTAGGGAGTAGGGAGTAGGGAGCACAACAACTCCAACCTCTAGGCACTCCACACTCCAAACTCCCCAGACCCCACTGCGCCTTCCATCGGCCGCCAAAGGCGGTTCCTGAGCTTGTCGAAGGGAGCCGACGGCGCGGCGCATAGCTGCTTCGGCGGAGCAAGGGAGGGGTTGAAGAAAAATAAATGATGAATGTCGAACACCGAACGCCGAATTCTGATTGCTGATTTTTTTTTTTAATTTTATCGTTCCATGGAATCTAAGGCTGTATGAAAAAATACCAGACACTGGGGCAGTTGCTCACCGATTACCGGGAGGTTTTCGGTATCTCCCAGGCTGATCTGGCAGCGATGGTGGATGTGGATGTGCGAACTGTCCAGCGCTGGGAAGCGGATGTGACGCAGCTCAAAGACGATAAGGAGGCCGATCTGGTGCGGGCCACTTTCCTGCCCCACCAATTGGTGCGCAACCTCAATTCTATTACACCTATTCCTACATGGTATGATTTTTCGCTGAGGAAATATTCACTTTCAGAGCTGAGCAACGATCTCCCTGATGCCCGTACGATCCTGGAAAATATCTACCTGCCATCGGAACGTGTGCGTACCCTCAGGCCCGATGCGGATCTTGAAACGGTAATACAGTATCTTTTCTACCGCAACAAGGAAAGGAAAGGGATACGGACTGCCGTGATACGGGAGGCTGTGAACCTGTTGCCGGGACTTAATTTGTTCGTTACCGATGAAGCCGGTTTTTATGCGGGACATGTTATCGTGATGCCTTTGAAAAAAGAGAGCTATCTTCGTATCAGAGAGCGGCAGATCAACCCTGACCAGCTCTCCTTTGATGACCTGGCTGATCACCGTACCGCCCACCATCCATATTTCTTCCAGTACAGTATTGCAGCGGACAGCAATGACAATATCTGTATCCTTGTGGGGGCGATAATGCGTTTTATGAAAGCCTGGAACGACAAGCCTTATACCTGGTGTACGATCACGGACAGGTATGACTCCTATTATCTGCATACCCATGTGGGTCTGAAAGTGGTATGGGAGGATAAGGAACACCGCTCCGTCTTTGGCGATCCTTACCGTTTCGTGGAGGGAGATTTCAGGGAGTTCCTGTCGGATGCTTAGTGATATGTAAACTGAATTATGACGCATCCAATACACCTTTTACCCTTCGCGCCCTCTCAGTCAACAAGAATGGAATAGTGGAATAGTGGAATGGTGGAATAATGGAAGATTGATGAAGCGATAAAGCGATAAAGTGACGAGGATAGATCTAAATAATAACTCCTCAACCCGATACTCGATACTCGTAACTCCACACTCGTAACTCCAAACTTATTATGGGGCCAGAGGGGCGGGCAGGCTATGTAATGCGTTGTTTTAAGGTTGACATAACACCAGAGCGTCCGATTATATTGAGAAAAGAGCAAAAAAAAAATCCCGGCACAACGGCCGGGATTTTTTTATTTTGTCCATAAGGATCATTCGGGATGAATGGCTTCGACGGGACAAACATCTGCACAGGCTCCACAATCGGTGCAGAGCTCAGGATCGATTTTGTAGATATCACCCTCGGAAATAGCTTCCACCGGACATTCATCAATACATGTCCCACAAGCTGTACAGTCATCATTAATTACGTATGCCATAACTTTGTTTGTTTTTAAGGTTTGAAATAATTGCCCGCAAAAATAAAAAAGAAAATGAAAACCCTGACCGGCCGGAGGATTAATTTTTTTCTTTCCTGTTTTCAAGAAAAGAGATGGTGAGCCAGATCATGTGACCGGTGCCGGTGGTCAGTACAGGCTCGTGGATGTTGAACCGGGGCGAATGGAGGGGAAATACCTCTGTTTGTCCGGGAGGAGTGACCCCCAGCCGGAAGAAGAGCGAAGGATAGCGGTGGGAATAGTAGGCAAAATCCTCTGCGGTCATGCGCAGATCGAGCGGGACCACCTGTTCCTTCCCCAGGAACTGTTCCGAGAACAGGATAGCCTGCCGGACTGCTTTTTCATCATTCACCAGCACCGGATAACCTTTTTTGATCTCCAGCTCTGCCTGCGCTCCGCCCTGGCGGGCCAGATGGCCGGCGATCTCTGAGATCCGCTCATGCACCCGGCTGCGCCAGGATTCGTCGAAGGTGCGGAAAGTGCCTTCCATTTTTACCTCGGGAGGTATGACATTGGTGGCACCCGGAGCCGTAATCTTCCCGAAACGAAGCAGGGACGGGAACTCTTCAGGGCCGTTCTCTTCGACATGATCTTCCAGGGCCATGAGGATCTTTGCTGCCAGGTAAGGGGTATTGGTGACGCTGGCGGGCAGGGCGGCGTGACCTCCCCGGCCGCTGACGGTGAGGTACAGCTCATCTGTCGAGGCCATGTACCTGCCGGGGCGGTACCCTACGCTGCCGGCCGGCAGCGTAGGATCTACGTGCTGCCCTATCACCAGGGAGGGATGGTAGCGGTCGAGGATGCCGCTGTCGACGATGGCCTTGGCGCCACCGGGCAGCTTCTCCTCAGCAGGCTGGAAAAGAAAAAGCAGCGTGCCCTGCCAGCGGTGTTGCCACCTTTTCAGGATCCTGGCCGTGCCCAGCAGACAGGTCATGTGCACATCATGCCCGCAGGCATGCATCACTCCTTCCCGCTGCGAGCGGTAAGGGATATCGTTCTCCTCAGGGATGGGGAGAGCATCTGTGTCGGCACGTAATACCAGAACCGGCCCGTCCTCTTCTCCTTTCAGCACCGCCAGCAAGCCCGTGCCTGCCACCTCGGTGATGTCATCGAAACCGTATTGCATGAGTTTCTCCCGCAGATAACGTTGCGTCTCTTTCTCGGCAAAGGAGAGCTCGGGCCTGCTGTGGAGATGATGACGTATCTCCAGCAGATGAGCATATTCTTTTTCTGCCTCCTGTTTTATCTCCTGCAGGGTGATGTCAGTCATGGTGCAATTATTTTCCAAAGATCATTTTCAGGGCCAGGATGAGCACCACTCCTCCGAAGATCCTGCGCAGCAATCGGTCGGGGAGCATAATGGCCACCTGCGAGCCCAGGAGACCTCCCAGCACAAAGGCGATGATGAGCACAAGGGCAAAACGCACATTGAGGTATCCGTTCTTGTAGTAGTTCCAGGCGCCCAGAGCTACCACCGGCAGTACGAGAACACCCAGGCTAGTGCCCTGGGCTTCGTGTTGTGACATCCCCAGCAGGAACACCAGCGAAGGGACGATGATGATCCCTCCCCCCACGCCCATGGCGCCGCTGACAAAACCCGCCAGCAGACCGGTGAGCAGAAGAATAATGAGTTGTGATGCTGTCATGATCTAAAAGTCTGTGCTGAACGATACGTGCCATATATGGGGCAGAACCCTGTAGTTCTCAACGCCCCAGGCCAGGTTGACATTGAGGAAGTACCCAAAGACCAGGGCACGGGCCCCCACGCCGAAGCCCTCGACGAAAGGTTCCCGGTTGGTCTCGAGGATGACCGTCAGGGGACCATTGCGGATGTACCGCTTGTCATAAGCGTTCTGCCCGGCATAGGGATTGATGCCCGACCAGGCGGTGCCCACATCACCGAAACCTACGATCTGAAAGCTGTTGAGAAAACGGGAACCCAGGGGATGATTGGCCAGATAACGGAAGACGGGCCACCGCAGCTCCGCATTGAACAAAATAAAATTGCTGCCGTTGCGGATGTTCTGCCGGAAACCCCGCATATCGGTGGCGACGGTCTGGAAGATATAATTCTGGCTGTAATCAATAGGGATCGCCCGGTTAAAGGACTTGTTGGGATTGAACATATTCATCAGCGAGTTGTCCACACCTCCCAGGTAATAGAGAAGCTTATAGTGTCCTACCGAGCCGCTGCCGGCCAGGCGTGTAGCCAGGATCAGATCGCGGTGGATACGCTGGTAGTGCCGGAAATCAGCCCCGAAGATGATGACCTCCGAGTTCCATTGGTTCATCTGATAGTAGGCTTCTCCGAAGATCTTGAAACGTGTTCCGAAATAAATGTTGGTCTCCCGTGGCCGGGTGTTGTCGAAAATATATTCCAGACGGAGATTGGCCCAGGGCAGATAGGTGATCGGACGCATCAGATTGGCATTGTCCGTAGACTGGGGAGCCATCCTGTCGAGACGGAAACTGGCCGTTCCTTTCAATGCCAGCACCTGGTTGAAAGGATATTTCAGGGAGTAGAAAAACTGCTGGGAGGTCACTTTCTCATAGGAGTCGTTATTATAATTGTAAGACTTGTATGCCTGCCGGTGATAAATGATCTGTTTGTCGATCCTTTTCTTCAGGTTCTCGAAACTCACCAGGTACTCATTGCTGGTAAAGTCTGCCGAAAAGCGTACCCCCGCCGTGATCTTGTAATTCTCGAAAAGGTCTTTGATCCCTATCTTGAACAATCCGTTGAGGCCCGGATTGTAATACATGCCACTGCCGTTAAAATACTGGTAGCCCGTACCGATGAACCCGAAATCAAGCTGGTTGGCCGTATAGTCCTTGTAAAAAGCTGGTTCGTAGATCCGTATGGCCGGGAACCGGATCCTGGCTGTGTCGAGGTCGACATTCGCATATTTTCCCAGAAAGAAAGAGTTGTAGTAGTTTTGTTTTTCCTGTTCGAAAATGTAGTAGTTGATGTCGATGAGGTTTTTGTCCTCAAAATAGCTGTAAAGAGGCTTGGTGAGGGTGTCGCGCCGTTTCCGGTCTTCTTCGATGAGCCATTGCCTCAACTGTTCCAGACTGTCGGCCCGGGCATAGAGACTGTCCATCACCAGACGATAGGGCGTGGGCTTGAGCGCTTCACCAAAAGGCTTTGCCCGGAGGTCCGGCTCCTCCCTTTGGGGGATGTACCGCCCGTCAGTGAAAATGATCTCCCCTGCTTCTCCTGATTCTTCCTGATAATCCTCTTCCA
>JALVJE010000194.1 GCA_027028505.1 Bacteroidales bacterium | reverse complement strand
ATGCCCAGGAGAGAAGTGTTCCAGTAGTCGAAGAGCAGATATTCCCCCCCCGGCGCAAGGCCCAGATCTTTCAGAAGAGAGATACTTTTCACAGTATCTTCATCCCCCCAGTTGTAGAGGGCTGCCACATCATACATCCCTGCCACCCCGTTCACCTTCAGGTCGAGGATGCGGGGAAACGATGTGGGATGCGGCATAACGACCGGTTCACAACGGTAAGGATAGAGGTCCATGGCATGGATGGGACGTGCCGGCATGGTCTTGCGGTACATCTCCAGACGGTCCGGAGGCAGCGCGTTGGCGATCATCTGGTGGATCTTGCTTTTAAAACGGCTGCGCGGCGGCGGATCGGCTATAAAGTCACCGGCAATATATGCCTGTCCCGAGAGGGAGATGGTAGTGGCAATGGTGCGGGCCTCCTCAGCGGTCAACGGAGGTCTCAGTTGTACATCGTCCGGGTCGGACCACCAGCAGATACCGTTGAGATAGTTGGCCCCGAAAAGGGAAGAGAAGAAATTATACATGGACATCCCGCTGTACTTGGAGGGTGCCCACTGTGCCAGGATGTCGGCGCCGGTACGGGAGCCGTCAAAGAGGCCGAAACCACACCCCACTTCATGCATGGCACACCCCAGGAGGTAAGTAGTATCCCCCATGATCTCCCGGATATTCTCCAGCACACTGCGGTAAACCACACGGCTGTCGAGGGTGGAGTCATACGCCTGTGCCCGGTTTTTCTCATAATAATCCATCCAGGTGCCCCAGCCGCCGGCTTTGAGGTATTTGAGTCCCCACTCCTGCACCAGCGTGTCGAACAGCGGCCTCAAATGCACTTTCATCACCTCCGGGTTGGTATAGTCCAGACGCACCACGGTCCTGTCGGCCGAGCAGCAGGCCCCAGAGAGCTTGCCGTTCTTATCACGCAGGTAAAAATTCTCCGGATATTTTTTAGCCATCGACGGATGAGCATAATTGTCCCCGTGGGGATTCATCCATAATCCCGGTTTCAGGCCTTTGTCCAGGATGTAGCGGAATAGCCATTTTCCACCGTGGGGGAAGGTCTCTTTGGTCCATTCCAGCCAGTTGGCCTCCTCTCCCCGCGTATAGCAGGCATCCAGCTGCACATACTCGAGTCCGTAAGGCTTGAGGAGACGGGCCAGCGCATCGGTTTCCTTGACCATATCATCCTCGTTGGTAGTCATATAATAACAGTACCAGCTGCTCCAGCCGGTAGGTGCCCGGTCAAAACGCTTGGGGATGGGCTTGTACACGGGACGGAAGGCAGTTTTCTGATGCTTTGCCAGTCCTACCACCTCGTTGTAGTATTCCGGTACCAGAACGATGTCTCCCTCTCCCGACACGGGGATCTGAGCCGTCAGCAAAGCAGGATCTTTCACATCCCTGTCCAGCAGGGTCCCTTCCGGAAACGTGATCATGATATCGGTGGGCCGGTCGAAAAGATGATTGACTCCCCGCGCCGACACCAGACCGTAAGCAGTGTACATGACACCGTTGTCCTGCTCCCGCACACGGGCCGGGATGCGGCTCTCCGGCGCCGGCGCCACACCCTGAAGCACACCGGCAGGATCATTGCACTGCACCGTCAGCCGGCCACTGTCGGCCGTAAAGGTCCAGGTAGTCTCTCCGGCGGTGAGGACCAGTGCCCCCTCCTTCGCAGAAGAGCTCCACTTGCCGGAAGGAGCCAGCGTTCCGTCCTCTTTGCGGATCATCAGTGTGACATCCTGCAACACCGTACCCAGAGAATCCTGAAGGATCGTAAGCTTCTGCCCCGCCTGGTCAACGTTGACCGTCCAGCCGGCATGCTTCATCCCGCCGGTCGAGCAGGAGGATAATAAGAGGATAAGGAACAGGGGTAAGATCGTTAAAGAAAGTCTTTTGTACTTGTCCATCGCAGTATGATTTTTTTGGTGGGTTAATGATCGTATAAAAATAGTGAAAAAAGTTAATAGTATCGAGTTGCGAGTATCGAGTTGCGGGTTAAGAGTATCGAGTTGCGGGTTGTCGCATCATCGCTTCATCGCTTTATCGCATTATCGCTTACCCGGCAAGCCGGGACTTCCGCTACCGCTCCAGCATCCTTCGTCCGCCGAAGTTCCCCGGTCCCTGAGTGATTGCGTCTTTGGCCACCGAAGGCTTGCCGTAGGAGGCAGCAATCTTACCGAAGGGCGGGACGACGGCGGAGACTTTTTGACCGTTCGACCTGCCTCCTTCTTCAACCCCGTCCTTGCTCCGACATAGCGGCTACGCGAAGGCGAGGCGGGGTTGGGTTCTGGGGGGATATTCTTTTACCGCAGGCATAACTGCGGTTACCTGACTCAGACCCCTCCGGGGTCACCGCTTTCGCCCTTACAGGGCTATGGAATTATTACCCTTCAGATGATCGGGCTGCGCCCGATCCTGGTTGTTTACGCCCCTTCGGGGCTGTTCCGCAAAGATCCGTAAAGGCATGTCGTTAAGGGCATTTCACACAGCAACCAGCAACCAACACCTCTTCCCACTCTTCCCACTCTTCCCACTCTTCGACTTTTCCTTCCATCATTCCTCTATTCCAATTTTCCATTATTCCATCATTCCATTATTCCCTCTTCTTTACTTTTCTTATCTTGCGGGGATGTTTAAATTACCTCTATAACATTTTACCATGGACACGCTTCTCATTCTCTTTTTCGGCTTTCTTTTCGGTGTCATTCTGCGGTATGCCCGGCTCAACCGTTTCGACACCATCAGCGGCATGGCCACGCTGGAAGATCTTTCCGTGGCCAAGGCCATTGCCCTGGCCATCGGCGTAGGGGCTATCCTGGTGAACTTTGCCGTCGTGGCAGGGGTAGCCTCTTTTCATGTAAAACCTTTCGTGGTGGGCGGCATCCTGCTGGGCGGCCTGATCTTCGGCGCCGGCATGGCCCTGCTGGGCTACTGTCCGGGCACCCTGGCCGTCTCCGCCGGCGAGGGCTCGCTGGACGCCTGGTGGGGTATCCTCGGCGGCCTGCTGGGCGGATGGGTTTACACCCTCTCCCTGCCGGCCCTGCAGCCTGTACTGGGCCCCGATCTCGGGAAGATCTCCCTTTACAGCATCACCGGCGAAGGCTTCCTCTTCGGCTTTCTGGTGGTATTGCTCGGAGCGCTCTTTATCTCACTGGCCACGTGGGTCAACCGGAAAGACCGGGCCGACACCGGCAGGAACTGGATGTATTCCGGCATTGGTCTGGGGGGCCTCAACCTGCTGGTATTTCTGAAGGTCTTCACCAACCGGCCCATCGGCGCCTCCACCTCCTATCCTTATGTGGCGGATGTGATCACCGGCACCACCGCAAATACCTATTTCGAAAAGATACACACACCCGGCCACTGGGAGCTGATCTTCCTGGCAGGCGCTTTGCTGGCCGGACTGATCCTCTCGCTGGTCAAAAAAGAGTTCCGCCTCACGCTGCTCCACGACCGGTGGAAGAAGTACAAAGGCACCTCCTCCCTGAAGAGGATCCTCTGGTCTCTCGCCGGCGGTTTCATCCTGATCTTTGGCGCCCGCATGGCAGGGGGCTGCACCAGCGGCCACATCCTCTCCGGCGGCATGCAGCTGGCCCTCAGCAGCCTCGTCTTCGCCGTCTTTGCCTTCGCCGGTCTTATCTTCACCGGCTGGCTCTTCTATCGAACGACGAACGGCGATCGATGAACGACTAACCACCAACTACTAACTACTAACTACCAACTCGATACTCGATACTCGATACTCATAACTGTGAACTGTGAACCGTGAACCGTGAACTGCGAACTATGAACTCTGAACCCATCCGCTGGGGCATCCTCAGCACAGGCCATATCTCCCAAAAATTTGCCCGGGCCCTGCAGCTCGCGGAGGGAGCCGAGCTGTACGCCGTCGCCTCGCGTACGCAGGAGAAAGCCGAAGCTTTTGCCGCCACCTATGGCGTGAGCCGGGCTTACGGCAGCTATGAGGCCATGGCCGCCGATCCGGCCGTCGATGTCATCTACATCGGCACGCCCCATATCTTCCATCTGGAGAACGCCGTGATGTGCATGCGTGCCGGTAAGGCGGTGCTGTGCGAGAAAGCCCTCACCATCAACGCCCGCGAGGCGGAGGAAATGATCCGTGTGGCCCGGGAAGAAAATGTTTTCCTGATGGAGGCGATGATCCCGCGCCATGTGCCCCTGATACGCAGGATGATGACCTGGCTGCAGGAAGGCCGTATCGGTGAGGTGCGCATGATCCGGGCCGCCCGCTGCCTGCGGCGTGATTTTGCCGATGACGCCCGCCAGGTGAAATGGGAACTGGGCGGCGGCAGCCTCCTCGACCTGGGCGTCTATCCTATCTCCTTCGCCTCGATGGTCATGGGAGGCCGCGAACCGGAAGAAACCACAGGCACGGCTTACATAGGCCGGTGGGGCACCGACGAGCAGGGGGCCGCCCTCCTGCGCTATAACAACGGCGTCATCGCCGACGTGGCTTTTGCCCTGCGCACAGAAACGGTCAATGACGCTTACATCTTCGGGACAGAAGGCTACATCCATCTCGAAAAGATCTTCGCCGTACCGGAAAAAATCACCCTCTACGATAAAGAGCAACAAGAGGTGGAGGTCATGGAAGAAAAGATCATTGCGGACGGTCTTTATTACGAAGCCCTGGAAGTGATGCGCTGCCTGCGCGAAGGGCTGACAGAATCGCCTTACATGCCCCTGGACGAGTCGCTGCAGATCATGCGCACCCTGGACCGGATCCGGCAGCCATGGGGGCTCACCTATCCCGGTGAAAAAGCATGAAGTCTTTTTGAAAATTCCGTTATCCGGAAAACGCTGTTTCCACTATTTTTGTAGAAACCTCAATAGATATACACTCATGCGTAATAAACATATTTTACTTCCCGCTTTGCTCCTGCTGGCAGCCTTTCTGCTGCCTGCCTGCAAGATCACTCCCACAAAGGACACTTCAACACATCCAGCCCTGATCGGTCCTTATCTGCAGAACATGACCCCCAATTCCGTGGTTGTGGCCTGGGCCACCCCCGCCGGCAGCACGGCTGTCACAGCCGCCGACACGCTCGTTAAAAACGTGGACCGTTACGAATACCACAGCACCCTCCTCACAGGCCTGCAACCGGATACGGAATACAGCTATGATATCCTGCAGGACGGCACCGATCGTGGCAAAGGCACTTTCCACACCTACCCCCGGGGACCGGTACCTTTCCATTTCTGTGTGCTGGGCGACACCCGCACCGGACATGACATCCACCGGCAGATCGTCAACAGGTTCATCGCCGAGCATCCGCTCTTCGTGGTCAATACGGGTGACCTGGTGGCCAACGGTAACAACATCGCCAACTGGGAGACCTTCTTCGACATCAACCGAGACCTGATACGCAATGTACCGTATTACACCGTCCTGGGAAACCATGAGAAGGATGCCAAGAACTACTACGATTTCTTCGACCTCCCCGGAAATGAACGTTATTATTTCTTTTCCGTCGGAGATGCACTCTTTGTCGTGCTGGACATGGAAGGTCCGGATCTCCGGGCCCCTGATTTCCTGAAAGGCGGCAGCCGCGAGCTTTTCTGGGAGGAGATCAGCAAAAGCTATTTTGTCAAAGAGAAAGCCTGGCTGGAGAACCTGCTCGCCCTCAACGACGACGCCGGCTATATCTTCGTCTTCTTCCATCCCACCTGGTACAGCGTCAAGAGCAGCCGTGTGGAGGAGGCTGCCCGGCGCCGCGCTTTCTGGGGGGATATCTTTGAGCGCCATCATGTATCGGTCGTCATGAACGGCCATGACCATTACTATGAGCATGCCTTTCACGATGGTACCCATTACATCGTCACGGCCGGCGGCGGCGCCCCCCTGTACAACACCGATGCCCTGCAGCCGGAGACCCTCAAGGCCGAGATAGTGCATCATTACCTGAGCATAGATGTGGGAGATGATCAGACCCTCATCCGTGCCATCCGTACCGACGGATCGCTCATCGAGAAGATCATCGTTCCCCGCCGGAACAGTCCGGGGAATGACGCGGGGTTTGAATAAACCATCCATGATGAAACGTTTACTCTTTTTGCTGCTGGTGCCGGCCATCCTTTTTTCCTGTGCGCCTCAGGAGAAAGATCCTGCGGCCTGGGTGGATCCTTTCACCGGCACACAGGACAACGGCAACACCTTCTTCGGCGCCTCGCGTCCTTTCGGCATGGTGAAGCTGGGCCCCTGGGTGCAATACGACACTACCGGAACGGGAGGCACCCTCCGGGGTTTCAGCCACACCCATGTGAGCGGCATGGCCGGCGGCGGCAACACCGCCTCCGGGGAGGTGATCTTCATGCCCTTCACTGGTACCTCCGGGGCGGTCCAGGGGTTTGCCTGCCGTTACCTTCATGACGGGGAAGAAGCCTCCCCGCAATCTTACAGCGTCGTTTATGCTCGCCATCGCTTCCGGGTTACTCTGGCCGCCGCCCCGCGCAGCGGCATCCTGAAGATCGACTACCTTTCCGGGGATACGACCGGGGTGGCCCTCCTGGTGCGCGGAGGCAGCATAACCCTCTCGCAGGATCATCTCACCGGCACCGACCGGGGCGTATCTTTCTACAGCCGTTTCTCAAGGCCTTTGATGAGCTGGCAGGTCAGAGCAGGAGGTCATCTACTACCGCAGAGCCGGCATTACGAAGGTGAAGAGCTGCAGGTACTCCTCTTTTTCAGGCCGTCCGCAAAAGGATCTCTTTTTATTGAGACCGGCATCTCTTATGTGGACACCACAGGCGCCCTGGGCAACCTGCTGGCCGACGCCGGCACCGGGCAGGGAGAGGTTCTGTTCCGGCGTTATACGGAGGAGGGCCGCCGCGCCTGGAACCGCGAGCTGAGCCGCATAGAGATCGAAGGAGGCACCCGGGAGCAGCGCATCCTTTTTTATACTTCGCTCTATCATGCTTTTATGCATCCCAACCTCTTCATGGATGCCGACCGGCGTTACCGCAGCACCAACGGCAAGATCTACCGGGCCACCGGCTTTGACAACTACACCAATTTCTCGCTGTGGGACACCTTCCGGGCGCTGCATCCCCTCTTCACCCTCCTCCAGCGGCAGCGCACCGTCCAGTTCATTCGCACTTTCCTGGCCCGTTACGACCATACGGGCCGCATGCTGATCATGGAGTTCAACGGTGTGGAAGGCACCCAGCCGCCGATGATCGCTTACCACTCCCTCTCCGTTCTGGCAGATGCTTTTGTCAAGGGGATCCGGGGATACGACACCGTCAAGGCTTACCGGGCCATGCAGCAACTGGCCGACGATCTGCACCGCAAAGGCAAACAGCTCTACCTCGACTACGGCTTCATCCCCTCCGACATGAAAGGCCAGTCGGTCTCCCGCACCCTGGAGTACAGCTATGACGACTGGTGTGTCACCCGCCTCGCCACCGCCTTCGGCGATACCGCCGCCCTGGTGAAATACGGCCGGCGCGGCGACTTCTACCGCAATCTCTTCGACACCACCACCCGTTTCATGCGGGGACGTAAACGCAATTTTGAATTTGTCACTCCTTTCGACCCGGAGGTGACGGTCAACCATTACACCGAGGCCAATGCTTATCAGTACTCTACTTTCGTGCCGCAGGACCTCTACGGACTGATACGGTTGATGGGCGGTGACAGCGCTTTCACCACCTGGCTCGATACCTGTTTTGACAAAAAGACCGATCCATCGAAGATCAACGTGCGCGATGTGAGCGGCCTCATCGGTCAGTATGCCCACGGCAACGAGCCCAGCCACCATATGGCCTATCTGTGGGACTATGCCGGCGCCCCCTGGAAGACCCAAAGGATGGTGCGTCGCATCATGAACAGTCTCTACCACAACACCCCCGGCGGCATCGCCGGCAACGAGGACTGCGGCCAGATGTCGGCCTGGTATGTGATGAGCGCCCTGGGACTGTATGCCGTCACCCCCGGCCTGCCCCACTACGCGCTGGGCAGCCCGCTGTTCCGGAAAGCGACGATCCATCTGGAGAACGGCAAAGACTTCGTCATCCGCGCTCCGGGCAACGGCGCCGGCAGGCCTTACATCCGTTCTGCCACCCTCAACGGCGAACCCTGGCAGCGCTGCTACCTGCGGCAGGAGGATATCCTGGCCGGCGGCGAGCTGGTACTGGAGATGAGCGACCGGCCCGATACCTCCTGGGCCACGGCCCCGGAGTCCCGCCCACCGACGCCGGCCCGGCCCTTCCGCTGGGCTTATCCGGCCACACCCCATTTTGAGGATATCTACTTCGCCGACCCTCTGCCCGTAGTCCTCACCTCCGCCGATCCGCGCGACAAGGTCTTCTACACCCTCGACGGCAGTGCCCCGGATCCCGGCAGCCCCATTTACCGGCAACCCTTTATCATCCACCGGCCCCGCATCCTCAGGACCCGGAGTTATCGCGCCGGGGTATGGCCTTCTTTCGTACGTACTGTACACTTTATAAAGATC
>JALVJE010000193.1 GCA_027028505.1 Bacteroidales bacterium | reverse complement strand
ATTACGGCTGGGACAGGGAAGGCAAGCCCGACGGACTGTCCGACAACCATTACATCCGGTATGAATGGCAGGGAGGCATCGAGCTGGTCGCCATGATGCTCGACCGGTATGCTTTCGCTCCGGACAGCGCTTTCCTGACCGGTACGCTGGTGCCTTTTGCGAAGGAGATCCTTACGTTTTATGACCGCCATTACCCGCGGGACAAGAACGGGAAGATCCGGCTGGACCCGGCCCAGTCGCTGGAGACCTACTGGGAAGGCACCGTCAATCCCATGCCGGAGATCGCCGGACTGAGGTGGGTGGTGAAGGGATTGTTGGGATATGGAGATCTCGTGGATGAGAGCCTGAAAGAGCTGTGCCTGAAATTGAAGGATGAGCTCCCTGGACTGCCCGTATCCGGAGAAGGGGATGACCGGGTGCTGCTGCCGGCGGAGAGCTTTGGCAAGACCCACAATGTGGAAAATCCCGAGCTCTATGCAGTGTTCCCCTACCGGATCTATGGCGTGGGGAAGCCTGATGTGGAAGTAGCCCGGCGCACCTATGTCCGCCGGAAATTCAAAGACTACCGCGGCTGGCAGCAGGATGGTATCCAGGCGGCCCTGCTGGGACTGACCGGCGAGGCCTCCCGCATCGTGACGGACAACTTCAACACTAAGCACGAAGGAAGCCGCTTTCCGGCCTTCTGGGGACCGAATTACGACTGGGTGCCGGACCAGGACCATGGCACGGTGAACATGCGGGCGTTGCAGAACATGCTGATACAGACCGATGATGGAAAGATCCTGCTCTTCCCTGCCTGGCCGCAGGAGTGGGACGTGAAATTCAAAGTGCATGCGCCCGGCAACACCGTCATCGAGGGAGAGCTGAGCCACGGCCGCCTCAGCCGGCTGAAGATCACGCCGGAAAGCCGCCGGAAAGATGTGGTTAGTTTGTTAAAGAATGATTCCCGCCCGGACGAACGTCCCTGCCCGAATGAATTCGTTCAGGCGGGCGTTCGGACGGGGAATGAGTGAATGATTGAATGAGTGAAAAGTTAACTACAAACTACCAACCACAAACCACGAACCACGAACCACCAACCACCAACCCAATGACCATCAAGCTGTTTTATTACATCAGGAGATTCGGCTACAACATGTTGCTGCCGGACTCCTATTTCAGAAAAAAATACGAGCGTCTCAAACAATATGAGAAGGAATGTGATCGGGAGGAGCTGAATTTCAGGCTGGGTTATTATTTCAAACCCGATCAGCCCTTTGAAATTCCTGCGCAGGCAGTTGCCGTCAAAGACTTCAAACGCACCAAAGGGACGGATTACTACCTGGACCTGAAAGATTTTCTGCACTACTTTACCCCTGAAACCCGTTTTGCTTATCATTTCGGGGATGAAACGCATGTGAACCCTTATCCGACCCTCTTCAAGGCCAGACCCATTCACGGTCCGAATGACAATTCGATACTGTTCAAGCTGAACAAAACGCGTCATTTCAGATGGGTGAATGATCCCTACAGGTTCTCTGAGAAGAAAAATATGCTGGTCTGGCGCGGGATAACCCATAATGACATGAGAAAAAGACTTGTCAAAGAGTTCCTGGACCATCCGCTGGTCGATGCGGGTCAGACCAACAAGCCCGAAGAGGATGTCCCCTGGCAGAAAAAACGGCTTTCCGTGCAGCAGCAACTCGCCTACAAGTTCATCTTCAGCGTGGAGGGGAATGATGTTGCCTCCAACCTGAAATGGGTGATGTCGTCCAACTCCCTTTGTTTCATGCCCCGGCCGAAATATGAGACCTGGTTTTTGGAAGGCGTGCTGAAACCGGGCATTCATTACGTAGAGGTCAGCAGGGATTACTCCGATCTGGAAGAAAAGATCCGGTACTATTCAGCGCACGAAAAGGAGGCTGAGCAGATCATTGAGAATGCACACCGCCATGTCGAACGGTTCAGGGACCCGATGATGGAAGACCTGCTCTGTCTGAAAGTGCTGGAGACCTATGCCCGACTGAGTGGACAAACCCATGCCTGTAAATTTTGCGGGACAATATAATCTTCATATAAAGCATGAACAGCCCTGCCTTTAGCCCGATAAATACCAACTTTTAACTTTAGCTCACTTTTAACTTTTAACTCACCCATGACCTTCCCCCTCATCCGTTTTTTCGCTGACACCGGTGGCACTTTCACCGACTGCATCGCTCTTTATCCCGACGGCCGACAGGTACGTCGTAAGGTACTCAGTCATGGAGCCATCCGCAGTGTAGTGGAGGAGGTGGCCGGCGATCACCGTTACCGTCTGGCCGGTGACTGGGGTCTGGAGGAGGATATCCTGCAGGGTTATAGGGTCACCGTACCCGGCCGCCCGGAGGTGGAGGCGGCAGTGAAGGAGTTTCGCCCGCACGGGCGGCTGCTTATCCTGCAGCCCGCCGATGAGGGGATGACCCTGGCTCCGGGCGACATGGTCGAGCTCACGGCGGGTGAGGAGGCTCCCGTGCTGGGAGCGCGTCTGATCACGGGCACGCCGTTACACCGCTCCCTGCCGTCCCTGGCGATGCGCCTGGGCACCACGCGTGGCACCAATGCCCTCCTGGAGAAGAAAGGTAACCGCACCGCTCTCCTCATCACCCGCGGCTTCGGCGACCTGCTGGTCATCGGCACCCAGCAGCGGCCCGATATCTTTGCCCGTAACGTGGTGAAGGAGCCGCCGCTTTATGAGGAGGTGCTGGAGGTGGACGAACGTCTCGACGCGGGCGGGCAGGTGCTGCGGGCGCCGGATACGGATCATTGCAGAACGGTCTTGCAGCGGCTCCGGGAGGCGGGGTATGAGGCCCTGGCCGTCGCCTTCATGCATGCCTGGCGCAACCCCTTGCATGAGGAGCAGGTGGCGGCGCTGGCGCGTGAGGCAGGCTTCCGGTGGGTGAGCGCCTCGGCGGCCCTCACGCCTATGATGCGTTTCCTGCCCCGGGCCGAGACGGCCGTGGTCAACGCTTACCTCTCGGGCGTGGTGGGCGACTATCTGCAGCATATCCGGGAGGCCCTGACGCCCTCCTCGTCGCTGCATGTGATGACCAGCGCCGGCGGACTGGTGCAGGCCGCCGCCTACCAGCCGCGTGACAGCCTGCTTAGCGGTCCTGCCGGCGGGGTCGTGGGGGCGGCCCTCAAAGGCCGTCAGGCCGGCCATGATCGTCTCATTACTTTCGATATGGGAGGTACCAGCACCGATGTGTCGCGTGTGCACGGCCGTTATGACTACCGCTACGAGCTGGAGATCGGCGGCGTGCATGTCCTGGCGCCGGCCCTCACCGTCGAGACCGTCGCTGCCGGCGGCGGCTCCGTATGTTCTTTCGACGGCTACCGCCTGCAGGTGGGCCCTGACAGCGCCGGCGCCCGTCCCGGCCCGGCCTGTTACGGCGCGGGAGGGCCTCTCACCCTCACCGACGTCAACCTGCTGCTGGGACGTCTTGACGCTACAGGCTTCGGCATACCGGTCTTCCCGGAGGCGGCCCGCAGCGCCCTGGAGCGCCTGCAGGAGGAGGTGGCGGAAAAGACGGGTCGCCGCCCGCCGGCCGAAGAGCTGCTCACCGGCTTCCTCGACATCGCCAATGAGATCATGGCCGGCGCCATACGCAAGATCTCCGTAGCCCGCGGCTACGACCCCGCCGGTCATGTGATAGTGGCCTTCGGCGGCGCCGGCGGCATGCACGCCGCCGGGGTGGCTGCCCTGCTGGGGATGGAGAAGATCCTCGTCCCCGGCGATGCCGGCCTCCTCAGCGCCTATGGCATAGGCCATGCCCCCCTGGAGCGTTTTGCCGAAAGAGCGGTGCTGCAGCCCCTGGAGGAGTGTGAAACAACTCTGTCGCAGATCATCCGTGAGGTGGGAGAGGAGGCCCGCCGCCGCCTTCAGGCAGAAGGGGAGGCGGAGGAGGAGATCGTCCTGCGGGACCGTCTTGTCTTCATGCGCTACCGGGGCCAGGAGTCGTCGCTGGAGATCGCCTGGCAGAAAGGCAAACCCCTGATGGCGTCTTACCGCGAGGCCTATGAGCGCATCTTTGGCCACTGGAACGAGGAGGCTGTCGTCGAGGTCGAGTCGGTGCGGGTGATCGCCGCTGCCGGCGGGGAGGAAGCAGGGGTCACCGCTGTGGTGCCGGAGGAGACCTACACGCCCCGGCCGCATCACCATATACGTGCTTGGGTGGGAGAGGCCTGGCGCGAGGTGCCCGTGTACCGGCGCGAAGAGCTCAGCAGCGGTGCCCTCATACAGGGCTTTGCCCTCCTGCCTGATGCCCACAGCACGACCGTTGTGGAGGAGGGCTGGACTCTGGTGATGGATACCAGGGGGACGGCCGTTATCACCCGAGACAAAGAAAAAAAGAAAGCAAAAAAAGGAAACAGGGCTCACAGCGAGGTGACCGAGCTGGAGCTCTTCACCAACCGCTTCACCTTCATCGCCCGCAACATGGGATCCATGCTGCAGCGCACGGCCCTCTCGGTGAACGTGCGGGAGCGCATGGACTTCTCCTGCGCCCTCCTCAGCCGCGACGGCGGCCTGGTGGTCAACGCCCCTCACATCCCTGTGCACCTGGGCAGCCTGGGCGTCTGTGTGCGGCGCGTGCGGGAGGTGATGGAGATGCGGCCGGGCGATACGGTCATCACCAACCACCCCGCCTATGGCGGCTCCCATCTGCCCGACGTGACGCTCATCACGCCCGTATTTGACGGGAAAGAGCTTGTGGGGTATGTTGTCAACAGAGCCCATCATGCCGAGATCGGCGGCATACGCCCCGGCTCGATGCCGGCCGATGCGGTGACGCTGGCCCAGGAGGGGGTGATCATCCCGCCCACGCTGCTGGTGCGGCAGGGCGAGGTGCAGTGGGAGACGGTCCGCAGCATCCTCACCGGCGGTCCCTGGCCCACGCGCTCCCTGCAGGTCAACCTGGCCGACATCAACGCCGCCCTGGCGGCCAACCGCAATGGCGAGGCGGCGCTGCAAAGCATGGTGCGGGAGCATGGCCGGGACAAGGTGACCGGTTATATGGAGAAGGTGCGGCAGCATGCTGCCGCCCGCATGCGCGACACCCTGCGCCACATCCCCGACGGCCGTTATGAGGCCGTGGAGCATCTCGACGACGGAACCCCGCTGCGGGCAGCCATCACCGTCGCCGGCGACCGTTGTGTCATCGACTTCACCGGTACCGGCGCCGTACACCCGGGGAACCTCAATGCTACCGGCGCCATCGTCAACGGCGTGGTCATCTACGTGCTGCGCCTGCTGGTGAACGAGGCTGTGCCTCTTAACGACGGGCTCTTCGAGCCGGTGGAGATCATCCTGCCGGAGTGTCTCCTCAACCCTGCCTTCCCCGACGACCCGGCGCAGTGTCCCGCCATCGTGGGGGGCAACGTGGAGGTGAGCCAGCGTCTCACCGACACCCTCCTGAAACCCTTCGGCATCCTGGCCTGCAGTCAGGGGACGATGAACAACCTCCTTTTTGGTGACGATACCTTCAGTTACTACGAGACCATAGGCGGCGGCTGCGGGGCAGGTCCCGGCTTCCACGGAGCCTCCGGCGTGCATCACCACATGACCAACACCCGCATCACCGATCCGGAGGTGCTGGAATATCATTATCCCGTGCGCCTGGAGCGGTTTGCCCTGCGCAGAGGGTCGGGAGGAAAAGGGAAATATCACGGCGGCGACGGCCTGGTGCGGGAGATCACATTTTTAAAGGACCTGCGCCTCTCCCTGCTCACGCAGCATCGTATGGTCGCTCCCTATGGTCTTGAGGGAGGGGATCCCGGAGAAAGAGGATCCCAGTGGGTGGTTCATGAAAATGGATCAAAAATAGTGTTGAACAGTATTGACGGCGTAGAGGTAAAAGCCGGCGATAAGCTGGTGATCCGTACACCCGGAGGAGGAGGGTGGGGAAAGGCGAAGGATGAACGATGAAGGACGAACTTCGAATGTCGAATGATGAACATCGAATGAAGATTTATTTTTCAATCATCCTTGGCACCTGAAACCTGAAACCTGAAACCTGAAACCTGAAACCTGAAACAATTTAAACCCTAGACCTCTTTTCTTTGCGGGCTCTGGTTGCAGGATGCAGGCTTTGCCCGATGGAGTTCCCGGTTCCTGAGTAGCCGAAGGCATACCGAAGGACGGTTCCTGAGTAGCCGAAGGCGTACCGAAGGACGGTTCCTGAGTAGCCGAAGGCGTACCGAAGGACGGGAAGACTTTCCCGATCGGCTCGCTCTTTCATTTTTTTTCCTAAATTTAACCCAAAATCAGCAATAGAAAATCGCAAGCGCTTTTCATTGCTGATCGATCAAGGATTTCATCGGTTTTGGTTATTCACCAAAACCGTGAACTCCTGGATCGGGGTTAACCCCAGCTAACGCATTAGTTCAGCTAATATTAGCTTCCTAATGCGTAATCTGGGTTTAACACGTAAACCCGGATCCCTCCGGAAGTCGTGAGAAAAATGAAGAAATTTCTGCTCATATTGTTTCTGTCTCCTGTCCTGACCTTGCAGGCCCAATTGTCTGCGGGTGTTTACGGAGGGATGAACCTCAGTAAGTTACGGGGGGATACACCGAAGGATGTCTATTTCAATACACTACCTAACGGTGACATCGGCGGTTTTCTAGAGTACAATTTTAATGACCAGGTGATCGTCGGCTTTCAACCGTATTATACACGCAAAGGTACCAAAGTGAGTTTTCGTGTGGATGATATGGATGATCCGGTGGACAGTGTGAAGATCCATCTTTCCTATTTTTCTTTTCCCGTGATCATTAAAGTGCTCACGAATAAGAAGAAGTGGTATGTGCTGGGTGGGGCAGGCATTGCCAAACCGCTGAGATCCTTTTATAAATATGTGGATGGTACGGACGAGCGGACCGATATCAGTGACAAGGTAGCACCCCTCAATGTCTATTTGCAATTTGGTGTCGGACGGAGATGGAAGGTGTGGAACAACAAATACATTTTCGGCGAGATCAGGTATTTTCAGTCGCTGATCAATACGATCCGTAAGGGGGATCTGGATCCTGCCTATCTGCCGCGCGTGCGTACGCGTGGTACTCAGATCTCTGTAGGACTGGATTTCCCCTTGACTGGTAAAAAAAGGCAAAAGCCATGAAAAAGGCATTGACACTGATCCTATGGCTAGGTATGATACTGAGTGTTTCTGCCCAGTTAGATACGTCCCGTAACATTTACCGTAAGCCCATGTTGGGGGGGCACGCCTTTCACATGAATGATCAGGCCAAAAGTCCTTTTATCAAGACCTATCTTGCCGGTTCAATAGGCATGGGCAATACGGGCACCATGTATTTCTCAGGTTACATTGTGGGAGATAAAGTGATCCTTGATTTCAGCGGTCAACTGATGTTCTTCAATGCCGGTCTGGAGTACCAGCAACGTGTCAACGACTGGCTGGCCATCTATTTCAATTATGGTCTTGTAGGACGTGTAGGGTCGGATGTCTCCACCATCCTGGTGGATGGTCTGAACTCGCTCTCTGGAGGTTCGATCGGCTGGCTGATACGACTGTACCACAATGACAGATTCCAGCTCTCCGGTACCCTGTACCTGCAAAATCTGTCAGGTTCTTTTGTGGATATTGTCGGATACATCAATGATCTGCTCGACAGTGTCCCCAATCCGGAGATCACAAAAAATATCCCTGTGATGAACGGTGGGGTGGGACTGAAGGGAGCTTGGGCTGCCAGTCAGACCATCGGAGTGCTTTTTGAAACGGATTTTCTGTACGGCGAGTCGTTCGTCCGTGGTGTCAACAGTTTTTTTACGGGGATCAGTCTGTCGGGAGATGTGGACTTCAATCCCCGGTATCAGGTGCCTGTGGGGCTGAATTTCGGATATGCTTTTTCTTCCAGGCCCGAAAACACGCTCCTGGAATTCGATCATACCAACATTTTCCATTTGCGGATAGGTTATACCGGATCCAGTGATTTTGATGTGGGACTGCAATTTTCCTTTTATCGTTATGAACTGACCAACATTGAAGAGCGGAGACCCTGGGTGAAGAACACCTCCCTGGGGTTCAGGTTGTATTTTTAATTTGAATTCCTTGTTAATCGATCATCCTTCATCGATCATCCTTCCATTATCCTGTCCTGCTGATATCCCTCAGTTTCTCCTTCTCCAGGATCGTGATCTCCTTGCCGGAGAGGCGTATCAGACCTTCGTCTGCAAACTCGTTCAGCAGCCGGCTGATACTCTCACGGGAGGTGCCGAGCATCTCGGCCAGATCGTTGCGTGAGAGGTCGAGCCGGAAAGAATCCGATCTGTAAATGTTCTCCGACAGGTCGAGCAGCGTTCCGGCCAGCTTGCCGTTGAGCTGCTTCTGGGTGAGGTTGATGCAGCGGTGGAACTGCTGCAGCTCAAACTTGCAGAGAGTAAGGATGATCTCCCAGGCAAAGTGTCCGTTCTCAAAGATCATCTTACGGAATGTGTCCAGGTCAATGAAACAGGCGGAGGCCCGGTTGATGGCAACCGCAGAAT
>JALVJE010000192.1 GCA_027028505.1 Bacteroidales bacterium | reverse complement strand
GTGATCCCCATATAGAGGATCGTATCCACTTCTTTCAGTGAATCGGCATATTCAAAGGATCTTTTCGTTACCTGAAATTTTTTGCCGGAAGCAATGTGTTCAATGGATATATCCTGATCATCCTGTCCTTTGTAAAGGAACAACCCGTTAATTTTCGGGGACATATCCAAATAGTGCCGGTAAAGCGGATGGTCGCTGCCCAGGATCTCGGCAGCCCATTCTTTGCCTTTCATGCCGAGCAAAGCGGTGCAGGCCTTATGTACCAGATTGTCTCTGCTCTCATTCATTAAAGCCAGGATGATGTCTTCTCTATCGTGCTTGTTTTTATCTATGATCTCTTCCACCTGAGTGTCAAATCTTTGGAAAGTATCCGGATGGAAGAGATAGGTTTTGAACAGAATGGTATCGATCAGGTTGCGGGCAGCATAATAATCATCTTCATTTTTATCTATCTGATAATAGGATCTTAAGGTATTGTTTTCAGGCGCCACCTCCCAGGCTTCTTCAAAAACATCAAAGGCCACCTCCGCAGCCAGCAGGATGAATTCATTATAGGGCGGAATGAATTTTTCTTCCTGAATGGTATTGAGAAAATACCAGGTTAAAAAATATAGATCTTCCTGGTTTATCTCATCTTCGTAGTAATATTCGTCCGGATCGTATAAGGGAAGGGGCTTTTTATAGCGTCGTTGGTGTAGTTTAACAAAAGTGTTCCAGATATTGGTCCCGGATATAATATCTTCGAAATAGGAGGTTAAAAAGCAGATCAGGTAACGAAGCTGGCTTTCATCCAGGAATGTATTGTACATAAAAGAAGGGATCTCCTTGTGAAAGGCATTATTAACTTCATTACAGACCTTCAGATAATAACTGTCGGTTGAGGTCTGTTTTTCATAAGGCTTGAGTTCCAGCCAGTCTTTTATGAATATCCTTTTTTTCATTTTAGTGGTCTGTTTGCTACCAGGTATTGCACCCCAACTCACGAACTATTTCTTCCTGAACAGCTTGAACCGGATCCGGAAGGCGACCCACAGGAGGGCGCAGGCGGCGAAGAGCCATACCCAGCAGGGATGGGGATCGAAGGTGCCGGTGAGGTTGTACTGCCGGACGATGTCGAGCAGCAGGAAGCCGCCGGGGATCTCCAGGAGGATGTGATATTCGGCACGCAGCACGCGGCGTGTGTTGAAAGGGGTGTCGGCCTTGCGGAAGTTGCGGAAGCGCGGCAGGAACGCCGGGACCTTCTCCGACCATTGCAGGTAGGCCTCTCCGAATTTCTTCCGCAGGAAAGCCTCCTCGGTGAACATGATCCGTTCGTAGTAGATCCAGTACAGCAGCCCGAAGAAGATGATGAACCAGGCATTCTCGGTGAAAAGCACCAGTCCCAGCCACATGAGGAAATTGCCCAGGTAGAGGGGATGTCGTACCATGGAGTACCAGCCGCTGGTGTTGAGGGCGTCGGCCACCTGCTCCTCGCGGTTGCGGCCCGAGGTGCGCTCGTGGGCATGGGCGATGGTCTGTATGCGGATGAGAAAGCCCAGCAGGCTCACCGCCAGATAGCCCAGGCTGCGGTAAAAGAAGAAGGGGTCTTCTTTGGCGGGATGAAAAAAGAGGAAGAGCAGCTCCGTCACCAGGAAGATCACAGGGATCTGCCCCCGGTAGCGGAAGAGCTTCTGTCCCGTCTTTTCCCATTCTTCGATCAGTGCCATGTGTCAGTGTGTTAGATGATCTTGCCGGGGCAAAGATAGTAATACCGAGGGAAGTCTAAAAGTCTAAAAGTCAAAAGGTCGAAAAGAGGGAAAGAGGGAATGGTGGAATAATGGAATAGTGGAATGGTGGGATAATGGAAAGATGGGAATTATGAAGCGATGTCCTTCGGTACGCCTTCGGCTACTCAGGAACCAGCTTTGAGCGATGAGAAATGAGCGATGAGAAAATCTCCGCCTTCGAGCTTCGAGCATCAAGCTTCGAACTTCTTTACCCAGTAACCAGCACCGAGTACCTTGCACCCAGCATCCCAATTTCCACTTAATTTCGCGACCAGCGGGAGCTAATTTCTACTTAATTTCGCTGCGCAAGCGGCATAATTTCGTTCGCGAAGCGAACTAATTTCAGCTGCGAAGCAGCTTAATAACTTTTAACTTCTTCAGAAACTCCACTTCAGCCTCAGGAAGGCAACGGTGAGCTTCTGGCGGCCCAGGGTTTTGTTAAACTCTCCGTTGAAATATTGGAGGAAAAGGGAAAGATCAAGGTTGTCCCGGATCGAGTAATCCAGGCTGGGACCCAGGAAGAACCCCTTGATCGACGGGTAGTAGATGGTGGCGAAGGTCCCGGAGAAGAGGGGGGTGAAAGGGTAGGACACCCGGGCAAAGAGGTTGAAATCGGTGAAGGTGATCTCCTTGACGGTGAGGGGGAGGTAGTAGAATTCGGCAAAGCTGAGATAGTGGTAATCGATGCTGGAATAGAGGAACTCGAACTGCAGCATCAGGGAGTTGCGGAAGGTGTAGTCGGAGCCTATGGAGAGCATGACATCCCCGTTGCCGAAAGCGGAATCCTTGGGTTGAAAAAGGGTCAGCTCACCCGAGAAGCCGGCCCCTTTGATATTGCCCGACCAGCCGGTGCCGGCGACGATGTCCTCGCTGTTAAGGATCCCGCCAAAGATCTGCAGGTCGTACATGCCGGGGTTGAGACGGACGATGCCTGCGGCGGTGATATCGTTGTTGTGATCCACCTTGATACTGGCTTCGATGTCCGTAGAGGCGCCGGTGTAGTAATGCAGGCGCAGGGCGTCGCAGCCCGGTTTTTCCGGGTAGTCGATATCGAAGAAAGAATAGGCGTTGAAGATGTCATTGGGGTTCCACACGAAGGTCTTGCCCCAGTTGATGCGCTGGCGGCCGGCCCGCACCTCGAAGTTCCCTGCCTTGTAATCCACCCAAACGCGGTCGATGGTCGTTTCGAGGATGTAGGAGGTGCCGCTGGCCAGGGTGAAGGACATGTCCACCCAGCCCTGATCGGCAGAGTACATCTCCTTGTATCCGGGGATCTCCATGGAACGCCCGAAGAAAAAGCGGTTGCGTACCTCCAGGTCGGTGGTGAAATGATCGTTGGCATACCATTTCAGTTGCAGCCGGTTGTGGATGAGGTTGTCCAGGTACCAGGGGTCGTTGACATGCTGGAACATGATGCTCTGCATGTTGTTCAGGTACCCCTGGAAGAGGAGGTTGCTGCTGCCGCTGTTTTGCCCGGATACCGGGACAAGGAGGAGGAGCAGCAGGAAATGAAATATGATATGTTTTTCCAACGGGCGCACAGGCATACGTTATCTTCTCTCGTCCGACAGCACCTTCCCGTCTTCGAGGGTGATGACACGCCGGGCTTTTTTTACCACACGGGCATCGTGGGTGGAAAAGATGAAGGTGATCTGCTCCTCCCGGTTCAGCTTTTCCATGATGTTGAGCAGGTTCTCGGTGGCGTGGGAGTCGAGGTTGGCGGTGGGTTCGTCGGCCAGGATGAATTTGGGCTTGGAGGCCAGGGCGCGGGCCACGGCGACGCGTTGCTGCTGTCCTCCCGAGAGCTTGCCGGGGCGGCTGTGGAGGCGGTCGCCCAGGCCCACGGCCTGCAGCAGCTCTACGGCCCTTTTCGTGCGTTCGGCTTTGGGCCGGCCCTGCAGGTGCATGATAAACTCCACGTTCTCCAGGGCCGTGAGCACCGGCAGCAGGTTGTAGGACTGAAAGACAAAACCGATGTTATGCAGCCGGAAGTCAATGATCTGACGGGGTTTCAGCGACCACAGATCGGTGCCGTCGATGATCACCGTGCCGGCGGTGGGCCGGTCCAGACCGCCCAGGAGGTTCAGGAAAGTGGTCTTCCCCGAGCCGGAAGGTCCTACCACGGCGGAGAACTCGCCTTTTTCAAAAGTGAGGTCGATGTGATCCACGGCCGTGACCTTTATCTCGGCGCTGTCGTAGATCTTCACGAGGTCTTTGATCTCAATGATGTTCATATCTTTGATCTTTTTGAATTTTTACTGAGGTTGATCATTATTCTATGCGTAAGGCTTCGGCCGGATCGTAGTGAATGGCTTTCCAGGCCGGGTAGATGGCTGCGATGATGCCGGTGACGATGACCATGAAGGTCACGTTGATCACCATCACCGGATCGATGCTGGTGTTGACCAGGGAGCTGTAACCTAGCTGTTCCAGCCCTTTCCCGAACATGGAGAGGTCGATGTAATGGGTCTCGAAGTGTTTGGACAACCACGTGCCCAGGACGATGCCGGTGACGCCACCGGTGAGAGAGAGCAGCACGGTCTCCACGATGATCATAAAGAAGATCCGCATGCGGCTCATGCCGATGGCCAGCAGCATGCCGATCTCCTTGTGCCTTTCCAGGATGACCATAAGCATCGTGTTGATGATCCCGAAGAGCAGGGCCAGCAGGATGATGATGATAAAGATGTACATGTACATGTCCATGACCTGGGTGACATAGCTCATTTCGGGGCTTATCTCCGTCCAGGTCAGGGCTCGCTCGCGGCCGGTGAGGAGGGTGTTGATCCTGGCACGTACCGGCAGGGTGTAACGGTTATCCTCCACGCGTATGGCGATCTCATGACAGGCGCCGGGAGGCAGGCCTGTGAGCTGTGCCAGGTCTTCATAGCGGATGAAGACGTTGCTCTCGTCAAAGACCGTGTTGGAGGTCTTGTAGATCCCTGCCACGCGGAAAGCGCCGGCCGTGAGGTTGTTGTTGAGGTCCTGCAGGGTGATCACCACCTTCGACCGTTCCCGCACGTTTAGCTTGTGTGCCAGCTTCTCCCCGATGACGACCGGGTATCTTTTGATGCCCTCGAAATATTTCCCGTCCGTGATGTGTTCGGCAATGTCGGTCACCTTTCTTTCCTCCTCCGGCCGGATGCCCATGATCTTCACACCGGCGCCGGTCTCGGCCGAGGAGATCATGGATTGGACGATGATCCTTTGGGTCACCCCGCTGACGTGGGGAAGGGTGTCGATCCTGCGGGCCAGCGCATCTGTCCCCTGCATGTAGTATTTGAGCTCGTTCGTCTTGCTGTAGAGCGAGTCATGGATCTGGATGTGGGACAGCTCGGTGTGGATGGCCGACTCGATCCGCTTGTCCATCATCCCTTTCATGAAGGCGGTGGAGAAGACGCCGGCCATGATGCCCAGGGTGATGGCGGTGATCACCACCAGGCTGCGGGTCTTGTTCCGCCAGATATTGCGCCAGGAAACTGATATGATCATAATATGCTGTGTTTTGAATATCGAATAATGAATATCGAATAACGAATGATGAAATTCATTAAAGAAAAATCTAGCAACCGGTTTTCAATGTCATATTTCATAATTCACTACAGTCTAAAATAAACATAACCAGCAATATAAAGAAACTTTAAGATGATACATTATCCTTCTCTGCCAGTCACCCTGAGCTGTTGGAGCGTAGCGGAAATCCCGGCTTGCCATCAGCCGCCAAAGGCTAGCCGACGGCGCTGCCGGGGTCGAAGGGTCAGACTGGCAAATGAAAGACTCTGTTTCTCATCAGTCTATACTTCGACGAGCTCAGCATGACTGTTTAGATTAGGTTCTTTTTATTTCTCAGTTGCAAATACTTCATAATTACATTTTTTATATTCTTTCATTCTTCATTCTTCATTCGGTGTTCGTTATTCAGTGTTCGACATTCTTCACGTTCTTAATGCCTCCGGAATATTCAGCCGCATCGTTTTGACCATGGGATAGATGGCGATGACCAGGATCAGGGCAAATACGGTGATGGCCTGGTTATAGTAGATGGAAGGCATCAGGGAGAAGGCATAGACGGGTTCCAGGCCCATGTCCGTGAAGGCTTTGGCCGCTTCTCCCGTCACGTGGATGGGATGGTGATAGAACCAGGTGTTGATGGGTATGCTGGCCCCGATCCCCATGGCAACGCCCAGCACTCCGATGTAAAGGGTTTCCATGAAAAGGATCCCGGAGAGCAGTGTCTTTTGCATCCCCACCGATACCATGACTGCCAGCTCCCTTTTCCGTTCGGAGAACATCATGATCACTGTGCCCAGGATGCCGAAGCCGATAATGATGTAAAGGATGGCTTTCATGATCTTCCCGCCCGTGCGGTCGCTCTCGATCATCTGCACCAGCTCGGGCTGCATCTCTTTCCAGTCCATCAGGCGGTAAGATGAACGGATGAAAGCCTTCAGGGCTTTTTTTGCCGCCGGCATGTAGTAATGGTCTTTGACCATCAGCACCAGCGAGGTGATACGGTGAGGGGCCGAGAAAAGATCCTGGGCCAGGGGCAGGTCCATGTAGATGAACTGCTTGTTGAACTGGGGCAGGGGGTATTTGAAGATGCCGGTGACCGGATATTTCCCGGCCGCGTTGATGCCGTGGTATCCCATGCCCAGGAGCACCAGGGTGTCTCCCACATCCAGACGGAGATAATCGGCCAGCTCATTGCCCATCAGCACACCGGAGTCGCCGGGGTGAAGATAACGGCCCCGGATGATCCACTTTTCAGGACGGGTGATCCTGTTCTCCGCCTCCGGGTCGATGCCGATGACCATGCCTCCTTTGGTAAGGCTCTCGGAAGAGGCAAGGGAGAAAGACTCCAGACGGGGAGCTATGCCGGTGAACTCCGGGATCCGGTGAACCTCCTGCAGGAGGCTGTCGGTCAGCTCGAAGGTGTTGTTGATGGTCTTGTTCTCCCAGTAGTCTTCCTGCTGGATCTGAAGATAACCGGAATAGAACTTCACCACATTGTCGATCATCTTCCCATAGCTGCCCTCCTGCATGGAGGACATGACCGCGGCGAAGATGACCCCGAAGAAGATCGAGGCGGCCGTGATAAGCGTTCTGCGTTTGTTCCTCCAGATATTTCGCCAGGCGATAACAGATATATTCATGGTCGTGGTTTTTTTCGTATGGGACGGGATCTAATGAACCCTTTTCATGTTCTGGATCGAGAAGAAGTTGTCGTCAATGGGAATGTTGAAACGGATGTGCGTGAATTCCATGGTGGTCTTGTTTCCCGGCTTGTCGGCCGGCACCATTTCAAAATAGGTGGGGATGGTGCGGTCGCCCACATTTTTTATTTTGGAAAGGGTCTCCGTATTGACCAGGTATCCGTCTTCGTCATAATACTCGTTCTTCAGGGTGAAGAATTCCTTTTGGGTGATCCAGGAATAGATCTTGCCCCAAACCACGGCAGCATTTTCTTTCGGGATCAGCTCGATCTTATAGCATTCATATCCGTTCAGCTCTTCGGTGCCGAGGAGCTTGTGATCGTAATCCTCAACGATAGAAGACTCCTTCACCAGGTCGTCGTTGGTCATGTCCGAGCCCATCCACGACTGCATCATCATCGAGGGAGGGATCTTGATGGTGCGGCCGATGGAGGGGAGCCAGTTCCACATCTCCTTGTCCCTTTTCAGGAAGACCTGCCCTTTCTCTTTGGCCGGGGCTGTGATATAGATCAGCGAATACTTTGTCCCTTTGGCCCAGGCCTTGAAGGAGAGCGTCCGTTCCCATTTGGGTCGGATGATGTGCATGGTCACCTCCGAATAACTCGACTTGCCCCGCATCAGGTCGTAAGCTTTCTGTACGATCTGGGTGGCGGAGAGGCTTTGGGCCGGGCCAGTGAGGGAGAACAACCCAAAGAAAAGAGCCGTAAAAGATATTTTAAGATATGCTTTCATTTGTATGTATTTTTAAATGAACATTTCCAAAAAAAGTGTCTTGATCTCTTCCAGCGGGAAGTGATCCGGTTCTGCAATATAATTGAGCCCGATACCGTCCAGTGCTGCTCCGAAAAAACGGGCCTTGGCTTGCGGGAACTTTTCTCCTTTTTCGCTGTAATATCTCTCAAGCAGGGTAAACCACGGCAGGATCTGGTCCAGGAACTTATCCTGGAAGATGGAGAAAACTTCCGGCTGCAGGATCAGAGAAAAGAACAACCGGTAAAAACGGCTGTTCTCTTTGATCTTTGTAAATGAGACTTCCACATAACGGATCAGCTCATCCCGTGTCACCCCTCTCCCTTCCTCATACTTCAGATCACTGACCAGATCGTTCATGCCTGAGGAGATGATCTCATAGAGAAGACTTTCCTTGCTGTCAAAATAATTGTAGATGAGCCCTTTGGATATCCCGGCCTCCCGGGCGATCAGACTGATGGGGGTGTTGTAGAAGCCCCTCCTGGCGAACAGGGCGAGGGCCGTTTCCAGGATGATCCCTTTCTTTTCTTCCCGGATCCGGTTCCACTGGTCCGAAGTGCGTGGTGACATGATCTTGTATAGGTTTATGACTGAACGGTCGGTCAAAGATAGAAAAAGAAAAGGAATAAACCAAGAGAGAAAGAGGAAAGATGGAAAAATGGAAAAATGGAATGTTGGAATAATGCCTGCCTGCCGGTAGGCAGGGAAGATGCTTATATTAATTGAAAAGTAGTCCACATTTCAATTGAAAAGTGTACCACTTGTCGAACCGGAATGAGAGATTAACTTTCGTTCCTAAAAACGATGATAAGTATGTACACAAAACAAGAGATCAT
>JALVJE010000191.1 GCA_027028505.1 Bacteroidales bacterium | reverse complement strand
ACGACGGCCTCCGGATGTTTCGGCTACGGCAAGGAATACACCGATTTCATGGATATCTCGCGCCTGGGAGCTATCTTCACCAAAGCTACCACGGGCAGCAACCGCGAGGGCAATCCCGCCCCCCGCATGGCCGAGACCCCCGCGGGGATGATCAACTCGGTGGGACTCCAGAACAAGGGGGTGGATTACTTCATTGAGCATATCTATCCCACGCTCCACCCGTATGATACGCATTTCATTGTCAATGTCTCGGGGTCGACGATCGAAGAGTATGTGGAGGTGGCTGGTAAGATCGGGGCGCTGGAAGGTATCCCGGGCATCGAGCTGAACATCTCCTGTCCCAACGTCAAGGAGGGCGGCATGGTCTTCGGCACCAACCCCGTCTCGGCGCGCGAGGTGATCCGTGAGGTGCGTAAAGTCTACCCGAAGACCCTCATCGTGAAGCTCTCGCCCAACGTCACCTCCATCACCGATTTTGCCCGTATCGCCGAGGAGGAGGGTGCCGACGCGGTGTCGCTGATCAACACGGTGGTGGCCATGGCCATCGACGCCGAGCGGCGGCGCCCCGCTATCGCCACCATCACGGGCGGACTCTCGGGACCGGCGGTAAAACCCATCGCCCTCCGCATGGTGTGGCAGGTATATCATGCGGTCAGCATCCCGGTGATCGGCCTGGGAGGCATCGAGAACGCCACCGACGCCATCGAGTTCCTGCTGGCCGGCGCCACGGCCATACAGATCGGCACGGCCAACTTCATCGATCCGGCGGTCTCCCTGAAGGTGCTGGAGGGCATCGAAGACTATCTGCAACGCCACGGATTCTCTTCCGTGCGCGATCTCATTGGAAACCTGAGGGAACGATGAACGAAGAAAAAAAGATATCTTCCGTTCGTCAATCATCCTTCACCCTTCATCGTTCGTAAATGTAAACGGCCGGCAGAAACTGCTGCCGACCGTTTAACCAGGCACATTGGAGAGAGAGAGTCTTGAATATCGAATGTCGAATGTCGAATGATGAATGTTGATTTATTATTCCTGCATGTTTTTGTTAGTTTGAGGCGTGGGCATATTCCAATTCATATTCAACTTCTTTCTTTTCTTTTTCTGGCAGAAGAGCGTACTGTTCGTCATGCTGGCTGAGATCGAGTCCCATGATCTCACTCCGGGGTGATACCCGCAATGGGATAAGCTTGTTGGTGAACCAGTAGAGCAGGAGGGACCCCCCAAAGGTGAACACGCCGACGATCGCCAGCGCCAGCAGGTGCATCAGCAAGGTATGCACATTCCCGTACAACAGTCCCACATTCCGTGCGAAGACCGCTGTCAGCAGCATGCCGATGATCCCGCCCACGCCGTGGGTGGGGAAGACATCCAGCGCATCGTCCAGCGAGGTCTTGTCTTTCCAGTGCACAGCGATATTGCTCACCACCGCTGTGGCCGAGCCGATGAATATGCTTGAACCCACCGACACGAATCCTGCTGCCGGCGTGATGGCCACCAGTCCCACCACGGCTCCCACGGCAGCGCCTATGGCAGACACCTTCCGCCCCCGCAGGCGGTCGAAGAGCACCCAGGTCATCATCGCCGCCGCTCCCGCCATGTTGGTGTTCATGAAAGCCACCACGGCCAGGGAGTTGGCCGAGAGGGAGGAGCCGGCGTTGAAGCCGAACCAGCCGAACCAGAGCATGCCGGTGCCCAGCAGGATGAAGGGGATGTTGGCAGGGCGGTACGGCTTTTTGGCCTCGGTGCGGCGGCCCAGGAAAATAGCGCCTGCCAGTGCGGAGAAGCCGGCCGACATGTGTACCACCGTGCCCCCGGCAAAGTCGAGGACCCCCAGGTTGCGCAAAAAACCGTTGGGATGCCACGTCCAGTGGGCCAGGGGAGCGTAGATAAAGATGGTAAAGAAAACCATGAATAGCAGGTAGCCGCTGAACTTAACACGTTCGGCAAAAGAGCCGGTGATCAGCGCCGGGGTGATGATGGCGAACTTGAGCTGGAAGAGGGCGAAGAGCGCCAGCGGGATGGTGGGTGCCAGCAGGGGGTCGGTACCGAAACCCACATGGTGGAACATGAAGTAGGTGAAGGGACTGCCGATGATGCCCGTGCCTTCGCCTCCTATACTCTTTCCAAACGCCAGGCTGAAGCCGACGAACACCCACACCATACTTACCACGCCGATGGCGATGAAGCTCTGCAGCATGGTGGAGATGACGTTCTTTGAGCGTACCATGCCTCCGTAAAAGAAAGAGAGGCCGGGGGTCATGAACAGCACCAGGGCCGCGGCCGTGAGCATCCACGCTACATCCTGCCCCGAGATGTTCGGGTCGTTGAGCTGCCCGAAGTCATCGAAACGCAGGGCACCCAGGAGGGCCATCAGACCCATCGCCAGGGAGAAGATCAGCCATTTGTGTTTCCGGATCATGGTCTTTTCAGCTTGTCAAACGTTTACAGAGGTGCGTACCTGTATGTCTTCCACATGTTTTTCGTGATGATCGGCCACGCGGCCCGAGGGATCGGTGTTGCTCTGCCAGCGTGGGATCCATTTGAGCACTGTGCGGGCCGTGGCTTCGCCGGGAAAGAGCTTTTCAAACACTTTGCGGAAATAATACGCTTCTTTCGTGTCGGGGGTGTTGTGGGGGTATTTATCTGCGGCCGCAGCCATTTCGGCGTCGCTTACCTGCGAGGCGGTAAACTCCACTACCGAGTCGATCCAGCTGTAGCCCACACCGTCGCCGAACTGCTCTTTCTGGCGCCAGAGGATATGGGCGGGCAGCCACGGGTCCTCGGGGGTGTCGAAGGCCCGGCGCAGGATGTATTTCTCGGGTTTTCCCTGTTGCTTGTCGGGGCGCTTGGCAGCAGGCTCCGTCAGCATGGCCGTCTCCAGGAAACTGAGGTCGAGGAAAGGCACCCGGGCCTCGATGCCGTGGGCCATGGTCGACTTGTCGGCCCGGAGGCAGTCGGCCGTGGAGAGGCGCAGCACACGGCGGATGGTCTCCTCCTGGAACTCCCTGTCGGAAGGAGCATTGTGGAAATACAGGTATCCGCCGAAGATCTCGTCGGAGCCTTCGCCCGAGAGTACTACCTTGATACCGGCCTCACGGATGGCTTTGGAGAGAAAATACATGGGCGTGGCAGCACGGATGGTGGTGACATCGTAGGTCTCCAGATGCCAGATCACCTGCTCCAGAGCGGCCAGTCCTTCCTCCACGGTGTAAAGGATCTCGTGGTGGATGGTACCGAGGAAAGCGGCCACCTCACGGGCTGCCACCATGTCGGGCGCGTCGGGACTGATGCCGACGGAGAAAGAGTGGAGCGGACGGCCTTCTTTATCCATCAGACGTTTGGTAATGGATGCCACCAGGCTGGAGTCGAGACCACCGGAGAGGAGCACCCCGAGGGGAACGTCGCTCATCAGTCTTTTTTTGACCGAACGGATCAGGCTGTCCCGCAGACGGAAAGGGTCGTACCGCTCCACCGCCGCCGACGGATCTTCCCATTTGGGATAGAAGTAACGGACAAAGCCCGTCTCAGGCGTGAAGTAATAACCGGGAGGAAAAGCTTTGGGTTCGTCACACTGGTCGTGGATGGCCTTCATCTCCGAGGCAAAGTACATGCGTCCTTTTTTGTCAAAACCATAATAAAGGGGCTTGACGCCGATGGGATCGCGTGCGGCCATGAAGGAGTTGCCATCCATCACGACAAAGGCAAAAACGCCGTCGAGCATGTTGCAGAAATCGGGACCGTATTCTTCGTAAAGATGAACGATCACTTCGCTGTCACAATGGGAACGGAAGGTATGATCTTTAAGGATCGTCCTGCGCAACTCTTCATGGTTGTAGATCTCGCCGTTGTGGATCACCCAGGCTTTGTCACACCCCTGTATCGGCTGACGGCCGGTGGTGAGGTCGATGATCGAGAGCCGCTCGTGGGCCAGCACCGACCCGTCTTCGAAAGTCTGCGAGTCAAACTCGTCCGGACCCCGGTGTTTCATCCTCCGGGTCAGTATCCGGATGTCCTCTACCGGAGATCCTCCTGCGATCGATAATATTCCGCACATGATCTTTTGTTTTTTGTACGGTACAAATATATCGATCTGTAGGTCAAACAGCCAAATAAATTCATAACAAAATAAAAAATATTTAAAAATGACTTCAAATTGTTATATATTTGTCAAGAATAATTAAAAAGTGTTAATTTTAATAAGAATTTATTATGGAAAACTTTCAGATCGACGATACGGACCGGAGGATCCTGGAGATCCTGATGGAGGATGCACGGATTCCTTTTCTGGAGGTGGCACGTAAACTGGGGGTGTCGGGAGCAACGATCCACCAGCGGGTGAAGAGCCTTACACGACGGGGGATCATCAAAGGCACATGCTACGAAGTGGATCCGGGGCGGCTGGGCTACCGTACCTGCGCCTACATCGGCATCTACCTGGATGAAGCGCGTCTCTACCCGGAGGTGGTGGAGGAGCTGCGCAAGATCCCCGAGATCACACAGTGCCACTACACCACCGGCGGGTATTCGATCTTTATAAAAGTGTATACCCGCGACAATGAGCATCTGAAGGAGGTGCTTTCCGACAAGCTGCAGGCCGTGCCCGGCATCGCCCGCACCGAGACCTTCATCTCGCTGGAAGAGAGTTTCAGCCGGCAGGTGCCGTTGCCGATGGAGGAACGATGAAGCGATGAAGAGATACCTGCCTGCCGGTAGGCAAGATGCGATAATGAGTATAACAACTCCAAACCACAACCAACCCCCTTTGCGGCCCTTTGCGTGCGGCTATTCGGGTCTTTGCGTAACAACTTAACCATAATATATTTCTAGCTATTACGCCAAGTTACACAAAGATACCGCCAAGTTGCGCAAAGATCTCCCAACTTTTACCTTTAGCTCACTTTTAACTTTTAACTCCAAACTCCAAACTCCAAACTGATCCCTCCGGATACCAGCAACCGGAATTTTTTCTATATTCACATCATCAACAAAAAAACGGAAAGATGAAAAGGTTCACAGTTTTATTTTTAGTTCTCTTACTGGTGGCCGGGGTGCAGGCTCAAGTGGTCATCACCAACAAGCAATTCGATCTGAAAAAATACAAATCCTATGGTTTTGTCCCGCCCGACGAAGCCTTCCTGAGCAGTCACGAGCATGCGGCACGGGCCCTTCAGAGGGTGCAGGATGCCGTCCGTAATGAGATGCGGGAGCGCGGCATTACTTTTTCAGAAAACCCGGAACTGCTGATCAATATCGGTATCACGGTGGAAGAGAAGGTGCAGACGCGCACCACCACCGTACGGGATGCCCGCTACATGGGCCAGCGCAATTACCACTGGGAGGCCACTGAGGTGCCCGTAGGTACCTACGAGGAGGGAACGATCACCCTCGACTTTATCGATGCCCGGCACAACGACCTGGTCAACCAGGCCATCACCACCGAATTCGTGGTGAAGAACCAGAAAAACCAGGTCAAGAGGATCAATAAGGCGATCAAAAAGGTATTCAAGGCGCTGGATAAGCAGGGGACAGGTTCGTAGTTTGTGGTTTGTGGTTTGTGGTTTCAGTAAAAAAATATGTTTTAAATCTTAATATAATGAAACACTTTAGGAGATTTGTTCTGATAGTCATTGGTACAGTGACTTATATTTTTGTTCCGGGGCTGCAGGCCCAGGAGATGGACCCGGAATACCTGGAGAGCTGTACAAGCATCATGGCGGGGAAGGATGCCACCGCAGACGGGTCGGTGATCACCAGCCATACCTGTGATGCCTGGTACCGTACCTGGATCGATTTTGTGCCGGCGCAAAAGCACAAAGCAGGGGAGATGCACAAGGTGTACAAGGGCACCCTGCACACCTCCACCCCATACAGTATGGAGGGGGTGAAGCTGGCGGGGGAGATCCCCGAGGCGCCGCACACCTATGCCTATCTGAACACGGCCTATCCCAGCATGAATGAGAAGCAACTGGCCATCGGCGAGACCACCTTCGGGGGCAACCGTATGCTGCACAACGACAAGGGTATGTTCCTGATCGAAGAGCTGGAGCGCATTGCCCTGCAGCGCTGTACCACGGCACGGGAGGCCATCCGCCTGATCGGTGAGCTGATCAAAGAGTACGGCTATGCCGACTACGGGGAGTGCATCACCCTGGCCGATCCCAAAGAGGTATGGCAGATGGAGATCGTGGGGGAGGGTCCTGACAGGATCGGCGGAGTATGGGCGGCCGAACGCATCCCCGATGATCATGTGGGTATTGCCGCCAATATCTCCCGCATCGGCGAGATCGATCTGAAGGACCCCGACCATTTCATGGCGTCGGAGAATGTTTTCAAGGTGGCAAAAAAACTGGGTCTGTGGGACGGCAAAGAGCCTTTTAAATTCTGGAAGGCCTATGGCCATACGAAAAAGCCCTTCTCGATACGGGAATATTATGTCCTGAGCACGCTGGCACCGTCGCTGCATCTGAGCTACGATGCCGACGAGCTGCCTTTCTCGGTGAAGCCTGAGAAGAAGGTGGATGTGCGGCAGGTGCTGGCTTTCTTCCGCACCACCTATGACGGTACGCAGTGGGAGATGATCCGCAACCTGAAGGTTCCTTACCGCCACCGCGACGAGCACGACAGTCTGGTGACCGACACGATCATCTCGCCGGCAGCCCATCCCTGGCTGGCGCGTGACAAAAGAACCCTGCTCAACACCCTGAAGCCCGGCGTGGTGAAGCGCGACCGGCCCATTTCGGTACAGTACTGTGCTTATTCCTGGATCGTCCAGCTGCGCGGCGACCTGCCCGATGCCATCGGCGGCCGTATGTGGTTCGGTCTGGATATCCCCCGCCTGGGAGCCCGCATACCGATCTATGCCGGCAACCTGAGCGTACCGGAGAGCTTCCGCATCGGCGGGGAGGATCATTTCAGCCGCCGGTCGGCCCTCTGGGCTTTCCGGCGTGCCAACCGCCTGGCCCTCGTCAACTGGGGCAAAGGAAAGAAGGTGATCGAGCCGGTGGTGATGGAGTATGAGGACAAGGCCTTCGATGAACTGCCTTACATCGAGGCGCAGGCACAGAAGCTGCTGAAGAAAGACCGGACCAACGCCGCTGCCGGCGACACCACACAGCTGGCACGCGAATACCTGACCCGCTATTCCAACGACTTTGTCCGGGCCGTCACCGACCGCTGGTGGGAGCTGGGCGACAAACTGTGGGTGATGATGAGATGGAGCTTTTAGGAAGGATGAAGGATGAACGATGAACGATGAACGATGAACGACGAACGATGAATATCATAGGGCGAAAGAGAAGAAGTCGAAAAGTCCAATGTCGAAAGGGTCGAAAAGTCTGAAAAGTGGAAAGAGTGGGAAAAGTTGTTGGGTGCTGGGTAAAAGCACAGGGCACAGGGCTCAGGGAACGATGAAGCGATGAAGAGGAATTGTAATAATGGAATATTGGATTATTGGATTAATGGAATGTTGGAAGAATGGGGAAGAGACATAATAGTTGATAGATACACGCCGCAGGCGCAAATTACGCGACCAACGGGAGCTAATTTCTACTTAATTTCATCCCGACGCCGGGGTTAATTTCGCGACCGAAGGGAGCTAATTACTACTTAATTACCACTGTATGACCATTGTATGACAAAAAAAATATCAGATATTCCAAAATTTCTTATTTTTGTAGAGAGATGAAAAAGAGTATCTGGATCATATTGCTGACAGGATTGATGATGACCGGGGTGAAAGCCCAGATCAACTGGCTGCATTATCCCAATGCCTATCTTTTTCCTGCCGCCACGCCTGAGAAGTATTTTTACGACCGGCAGCAGGAGCAGGAGAAAGACGGTGAACCGGGGATCCGTCTTCATTACAGCATCAACATGGGCGGGAGCTTTATGACCTCCCCATGGTACAAGGGCTTCTCCTCCTGGGTGGCGCCGGAGATCAGCTATGCTGTCACACCACGCTTCTTTGTCTCCGGCGGAGTGCGGGTCGAGCAGTTCTTCCCGTCAGGACACACCTCCCTGCCGGCAGGAGGGGAGCAGGTCGTGCCGGGCGGTCCTTCCACACATCTGCTGCTGTACGGCAGCGGCACTTACCTGATACGCCCCAATTTTTCGGTAACCGGGACCATTATAAAGAACCTGGATATCAACAAGAACCTCTCGCCTTACGGCCGGTCGTTCAATTATGTGCCGGACGGCTATTCCCTCCGCTTTGATTATCAATTGGGTCACAACATACACCTCGGGGCTGAGTTCAGGTACATGAACTACGATAACTACAATCCTTTCTATCCCGGTGCCATGTACGGACCCTACGGAGGACCGTACCGGGGTTTTGCACCGGTAGGGTGGTAAGGGAGGAAGTGTGGAGTACTTGGAGTGCCTAAAGTGCGCTAAAGTGCCTAAAGTTAAAAGTTTAGAGGAATATTCTTTGGGGGTTCCTTGCACCCAGCACCCCCGCCCGCCCGCCCGGATGACCTGGTCGGACGGGGCTGACGCCAGTCGGACGGGCAGCACCCTGTACCCAGTACCCAGTACCTAGTTCTCCTGTAACAACTCATCCAGCAGCTTCCTGATCTTTCCTGCATT
>JALVJE010000190.1 GCA_027028505.1 Bacteroidales bacterium | reverse complement strand
CTGATCCCCTTGTTCATCCTGGTGCCGGCCATGCTGCACCGCAATCACCGGCAATATTTTTATGTCATCGGCTCATTGTTCCTGGTGGATAATATCAGCGAATTACTCTTTTACGGTTATCTGCTGAACAATGTGATCCTGATGGTCCTTTCGGTCTTCCTGATCATCACGGTCGCCCGACATAACCGGGCTTCGATCGCGTTGATGATCTTTCCCGGTAAATGGATCGGCACACTGGTCACACTTTTCAATTATCTGACCATTTTCCTTCTGTCTGCGACCATCCTGGCTACCTTTTTCGGGTTTTACAATTTCCAGGAGTACATCGTCACGGCATATATCTGGATCTATTTCGCGATCTACTTTTACAACACGGCCAATATTGCCATCGCTGGTCTTTTTGAGTTCATCATTTATGGCAAGTGGACCGAACGCTACAAGTCGATCAGCAAGAACAGGGAAATGCTGGCCCACAAGATCACGATGTTTCTGAACCTGCTCACCTTTCTGTTATGGCTGTACACCATTGTCGCCTTGTTCGGATTCAGAGAGCAGACCGCTTCTGCGATCGTGGCGGTCTGGAACTTTGGTTTCAATGTGGGGACGCTGGACGTCACGCTGGGTAACATCACGCTATTTATCTTCGTTCTCTGGCTCTCTCTGCGGATCGCCAGGATCACCCAGACGGTGCTGGAGGAAGATGTCCTGGTACGTTTCCATCTGGACCGGGGCATTCCTGAGTCGATCGCCACGCTGGTCAAGTATACTATCGGCATCATCGGTTTCTTCATTGCCGCCGGGGCTGCGGGTATGAAGATGAACAACCTGGCTTTTATCTTCGGAGCGCTGGGTGTGGGTATCGGTTTTGGCCTTCAGGACATCATCAACAACTTTATTTCCGGACTGATCCTTCTTTTCGAACGCCCCATACACATAGGCGATAACATCACCGTCGGTGAGCTGGAAGGAGTGGTCAGGCATATCGGCATACGCTCCAGCATCATCCAGGCCTATGACCGTTCCGAGGTGGTGGTGCCCAATGGCAAACTGATCTCCAATGAACTGATCAACTGGACCCTTTCCAACGAAATGAGGCGTCTGGAGATCCGTGTGGGAGTGGCTTACGGCACCGATCCCGCGCGGGTGATGGAGATACTGAAGGATTGTGCCCTCTCCCACAAGGAGGTCATGAAGGATCCTCCTCCTTATGTCTGGTTCAATGAGTTCGGCGACTCATCGGTAGATTTCCGTCTGCTCTTTTTCTATCCCCGTTACAGCGGCGGGATGACGGTGCGCAGCGAGGTGGCCACGGCCATCGTACAGGCCTTTGAGGAAAATGACATCACCATTCCCTTCCCGCAGATGGATGTCTATATCAAGGAAGCCATGAAACAGGCAGCAGAGTCGAAGAGTGAAAAGAGTGGAGAAAGTAAGGAATAGGATATTTTTGATTGCTGATTTTTGATTGCTGATTGATGAATGGGCTCACGCAGTCCTTCGGTACGCCTGCGGCTACTCAGGAACCGACTATGTCGGGCAAGGAAAGGAATGATCTGAATATACGTGTAAAGACTCACGGCCGTGCGTCTCTACTTAATTTCGCGACCGAAGGGAGCTAATTTCGGCTGCGTAGCAGCCTAATAACTTTTAACTTTAGGAACTTTTAACTTCTTTTCAACTCCACACTTATTACCTGGTCAGGAGGGCGTTGGAGACCGTGCAATATGCCATCTAAAGCTGACCTGACACTATCCCAGCGCTTTTCGCAGCACTTCCAGCAGCTCTTCCGTCTCCTCGATCCCCACTGACATGCGTATCAGACCCGGACCGGGATATTTCTCACCCCATACTGCCTCCACGGGCAGGAGGGTGGTTTCGGTATTGCCGAGGGTAGGCATAAGGGTGATGGCTTCCGACACTTTTTTAACGAAGCGGTCCAGGTTCTCCCTTTTCTCCGTCTCATTGCTGCCGGCCATGTCAAAGGTGACCATGCCGCCGAAGCCTTTGTCGCCGAAGAGATTCACTGCCTCGGCATGGGTGGGATGTTTTTCCAGGCCGGGATAATACACTTTCTCCACTGCCGGATGTTCTGCCAGCAGCTGCGCCACCTGCAGGGCGTTGTGGCAGTGTCGTTCCATGCGTACGGAGAAAGTGAGCATCTGGTCACCCAGGCGTGCGGCCTCCTCAGGCGCCAGCATGTGACCTGTCAGCTTGCGGTAGACGTTCACCTCGCCGGCCAGGGCGGTATCGTTGCCGCAGATCACGCCGGCCAGCAGGTTGCCATGGCCCGAGAGGTACTTGGTGGCACTGTGCACCACCAGGTCGGCACCGTCGTCAAGGGGTTTCCAGAGATAAGGCGTGGCAAAGGTGTTGTCGATGATCACGGCGCTGCCCGCCTCTTTGGCCAGACGTATCACCTCACGGCCGTCCGCCACCGTCAGCATGGGGTTGGAGACCGCCTCGAAATAAAGCAGAGAGGGATGCAACTCATCCAGCAAACGCTGCAACTCCTGCAGATCGTAATGGTCATTCGCGCCGGTGAACCAGTGTATATCCAGTCCGCGGCGACGCACCAGCACCTCGTCGATAAAGGTATTGGTGCCTCCGTAGATCTCGCTGAAGAAAAGCCAGGGGCGCTGGCGGCCGGCTTCCTGGAAAACAGAGAGGGCCGTGTCGATGGCCGCCATGCCCGACTGGGTGAGGAAAGCCCAGACCGAGCCTTCCAGCTCTGCCAGCCGCTCCTCGACAGCCATCACGGTAGGGTTGCGGTAACGCGTGTAGATAAAATCATGGATATGCAGCGGGTCGCTGCTGTCGGCATCGAAGGCGGACCCCGTCGTTTCCGCATCCCGCAGGTCGAAAGCAGCATCCCGGTAGATGGGTACATGGCGCGAATTGATCCTGTTCGTTTTCATAAGGCCGGTATTTTGTTCATTCGGGGAGGTAAAAATATGAAATATAAACCCAAAATCAGCAATAGAAAAACAAAATATGCTCGCTTTTGCCGGGAGCATTATTTTTACAACTAAATCATCCTGAAACGTAGAATTGACTAAGACCCTTCGTATTTTTACGAAATACGAAGTATGAAATATGGACCTGCATCAAGAATATTTACCCGAGATCAGTAATAGCAAATCGCAAGTTAATTTCATAGCTGATCGGTATCAACCCCGGCTACCCCATTAGTTCAGCTGATCTTTAGCTTCCTTGTGCAAAAAACGGGAAAAAAACATGTATAGAGGCCCGGTCGGGCGTCTATACATTTCCATGAAAGATCATTGTTTATCTCCCCGGGATTTTGCAAGTTTGCAAACCGGAAACAAAAGATCTTTACGTATGAAGATAGCCATTGTCACCACGGACGGAGAGACGGTAAGTCAGCATTTTGGCCGTTCTCCTTATTATAAGATCTACACCTTTGAGGAGGGTGATCCGGTAGCTGTGGAGATGCGGCAGCGGGGTACGGGTCATTTCGATCCCCGCCAGCGTCAGGAAGAAACGCAACACCATGGTCATGAACATGCAGCTGAGGGGCACGGTTACGGTGCGGAAGCACGTGACAAGCATGCCTCTATGGCAGCGGAGCTGGCTGACTGCGATGTGCTGGTGGCCGGAGGCATGGGCCGTGGCGCCTACGAGAGCTTCCGCCGGGCCGGGCTGGAGGTGATCCTCACCCATCTGCGGGAGATCAACGACGTCATCAACGCTTATACGGAAGGCTCCCTGAAAAACCTGGCCGACGAACGAACCCATTGATAAAACCATCTTCAACATTGAGAACTTATCTGTCAGCTCTTCTGATGTTGATCTTTGTGACCGCCCTGCCGGCCCCGTCACAAAGCACTGTATTGTTCCAGGATCTTCCCCCCGGCATACAGTTGTCACAATCGACCGTTAACACCATCATCCGGGACAGCACGGGTTTTATCTGGTTCGGCACGGAGGATGGCCTCGACAGGTACGACGGCTACCGCATAAAAGCCTATAAGCAGCAGTTCGGCGACCCCAACAGCATCAGTAACAGCTCGGTTTGGACCCTTTTTGTAGACTCTCGCGGCAGGATGTGGATCGGTACGTTCAACGGTCTGAACCTTTTTGATGATCATAATGATACCTTCACCTCCTGGACACATAACCCCGACAACCCCCGTTCCCTGAGCAACAACTACATACGGGCCATCACCGAAGACAATGAACATAATCTCTGGATCGGCACCGTCTACGGGTTGAACCGTTTTAACCTCAAGGACTCCACTTTCACCCGTTTCCTGCATGATCCTGGCAGCAGCAGCCGCACCATCAGCGACAATATGATCTTCGGACTGCTGGTCGATCACCTGGGGAAGCTGTGGATAGCCACCTCCATGGGGCTGGATGTATACAACGAGACCGACGGCACTTTCACCCATTACTCCCTGGTAAGGAACGGACTGATCCATCCCATGACCTCCCTCTATGAAGACCGGCACGGCAGGATCTGGGCAGGTAGCATAAGCGGGCTTTACCGTTTTGACCGGAAAACGGAATCTTTCCTCCCCGTAGATATGGAAAAATACCTGCCGGGGCAAGGCACACAGATCACGACCATCCGGGAGGACCCGGCAGGGGCTCTGTGGGTGGGTACCGCAAATGAAGGTCTGATCAAATATGATCCGGAAAATGGAAGCATACAGCTTTTCCGGCATGAGTTTTACAATGAAAGATCCCTCAGCGACAACAGTATACGCAGCATCTTTATTCAGGACAACGGCTTTATCTGGATCGGCACCGCCAATGGCGGGGTAAGTGTGGTCAATCCTGTGATCAACCGTTTCCACCACACGAAGATCCCTCTTACCGACCGCGATCCTCTGCCCGCAAACCAGATCAAAAGTTTTGCCCAGGACCACACAACAGGAAATATCTATATCGGCTCTGTTCAGGGAATCTCCCTGTTTAACCCCCGCAATTTCACCTTCCTGCCGCTGCCTGCTCTGCTGAAGAAGACGATGGACAACAAAATGGTCATCTCGCTGTGTAATTCTGACGACGGTACGTTGTGGATCGGTTCCGGGGACGGCCTTTATGCCTGGCAGGCCCGCACAGGCAGGCTTCATCATTTCCGGAACGAACCGGGAGCACCGGCTATGCCGATCATCTCCCTGTATGAGGACCGTCACGGCATCCTCTGGTTGGGCACCAACAACCAGGGGCTGATCAGTTACGATCCTGCCAGCGACAGGTTCAGCTATCATCCCAATCACACCCCCGGCACCCAGCCCGGCAGTGAACGTATCTTTGCCATCCTGGAAGACCGGCAGGGAAAAATATGGGCGGCCACCGCCGGCGACGGTCTCAACAGGTTCGATCCCGCCACCGGGACGTTCACCAGTTATCGTTCTCTGATGGTCGATACGACCACATTTTATTTTAACTACACCCTCTCCCTGCTGGAAGACCACAAAGGGAACATCTGGACAGGCACCTACGGCAGCGGCCTCATAAAATATGATCCGACCACCCGGTCATTCAGAAAATATTCCCGTCCCGAAGGACTCCCCGACGATGTGATCTACGGGGTACTTGAGGATCACAAGGGCCGCCTGTGGCTCAGCCACAACCAGGGGATCACCTGCTTCAATCCCGAAACCGGAAAGATCATCAACTACGATAAACGGGATGGCCTTCAGGCCAACGAGTTCAATTCGGGTGCCTATTACCAGACCCGTGACGGTGCGCTGCTCTTCGGCGGGAACAACGGCTTCAACATATTCCATCCCGACAGCATCACCCTTGCCGGCACCACCCCCCGTATCGTCTTTACCACCCTGAAGGTCAGCAACCGGGAGATCCTGCCTGGCAGAAAATACGACAAACATATCATCCTAAAAGAATCCATATACAAAGCCCGCCGGATCTTTCTCAAGTACTCGGACCGCGATGTGTACCTGGAGTTTGCCTCGCTGGACTATGCTATCCCGGGCAAAAACCTTTATAAATACCGGTTATCAGGTAAGGATACCACCTGGATCGACCTGGGGAACAACAACAGCATACGGTTTGATCAGTTGCCTGCCGGCACCATGACCCTGGAAGTAAAAGGATCCAATTATGATGGTGTATGGGGCAATAACCGGGCCTCCCTTACCTTCATCGTCACGCCGCCTTTCTACCAAACCTGGTGGTTCAGAACGCTGATCATTTTCCTCATCCTGCTCCTCGCCTATATGTTGTATGCGATACGTACCAGCCAGTTGCGTAAACAGAAAGAAGAGCTGCAGATGCTCATACGCAACAAAACGAGAGAGATCACCCATCAACGGGATGTGCTCTCTGCCAAGAACACAGAACTGGAGAACATGAACCGGCAGATACGCAAGGAGCGAGATAAAATGGAGAAGATGGTGCTGGCGGTCGAGGAAGCGAACCAGATGAAACTGCAGTTCTTCACCAACATCTCCCACGAGTTCAGGACACCCCTTACCTTGATCCTCAACCTCATAGAAAAGTTCAGGTCGGAGAGTGACAACTACCGGCGTGCAGAACGGCAGCAGGATTACAAACTGATCGAAAAGAATGCCCAGAAACTGTTGAAGCTGATCGACAAGCTGATGCAATTCAGAAAATATTCCACCGGGCAGGCCCTGCTGAAGATCGAGGAGACCGACCTGGTGCCATTCATCCGGAGCCAGGCTGCCGTGTTCACCCATCTGGCCGACAAAAAGAATATCGATTACCATTTTGAGTCGCTGTATGAAAGTATCCTGCTCTGGTTCGATCCCGACCAGATGGAGGAGGTGATCACCAACCTGCTCTCCAATGCTTTCAAGTACACGCCTGAAGGAGGGACCATACGTGTTGTCACAGGCAATGCCAACGATCCGGACATCCTCCCCCTGACCTCCGCCGAGACGGACCAGCCCGGAGAATATGCCTATTTCATGGTGAAAGATACGGGTGTGGGCATACCTCAGGATAAGCTCAGGAAGGTGTTTGAACGTTTCTACCAGATCAACGACCCCATGCATAACAAAGAGGCAGGCATCGGGATCGGCCTGAACCTGGCCGAGAAAGTTGTGTCGCTCCACGGAGGAAAGATCTTCGTACGCAGCAAACCGGGGAAAGGGTCTTCCTTCGTGGTCCTCCTGAAGAAAGGCAGGAAACATCTGGAGGAGACCTCGGAGATACGACCGGATCATTATGATTCCGGTGACCTTGCACCTGTGGAAGAAGAGATCCCGATCACATCCGGCGAAAAGGAACAGAACGACGGAACCAGGGTCCTGGAAAAACTGAGCCGCAACAAGCTACCGGAGATCCTGGTGATCGAGGACAACAAGGACCTGCGCAACTTCATCGTCAAAGGACTGGAGAACGAGTACAATGTGCTGGAGGCAGAGACCGGCGAAGAAGCACTGAAGCTCATCGAGGAGTCCAACCCCGAGATCGTTATTTGCGATGTGCTGCTGCCGGGAGAGATGAACGGCTTCGACATCACCGAACACATCAAGAAAAACCTGGAGACCAGTCATATCCCCGTGATCATGCTGACCGCCCTCAACAGCCAGGACCAGAAGATCCTGGGCCTCGAAAAGGGTGCAGATATTTACATCACCAAACCTTTTGTCTTCCGCGAGCTTAAAGCCCACGTAAAAAGCCTTATACAGTTACGGGAATCATTTAAGAAAAAGTTCAGGGATTATACTTTCTGGGCCGAGCGCGAGCTGGAGATCTCCAGCAACGATGAAACTTTCATCCAGCGGGTGATACGTATCGTCGAGACCAACATGTCCGATCCCTCTTTCGATGTGAATGCCCTCAGCGAGGCGGTCAATATGAGCCAGACCCGTCTGTACCGCAAGCTGAAATCCCTCACGGGCATGACCATCAAGGAATTCATCCAGGGCCTGCGCATCCGCAAAGCCGCAGCCCTGCTCCTCTCCAGAGAAGACAAGAACATCTCAGAGATCGCCTACGAGATCGGGTTCAATGATCCTAACTATTTCGGAAAAGTCTTCAAAGCCATGTACGGCATGTCTCCCTCGGAGTATATCAAGAAGAATAGTTGAAAAGTTGAAGAGTTGAAAAGTGGGAAGAGTCAATGATGAAGCGATGAAGCGATAATGCGATAATGCGTGAATGGTTTGCCTACTGAAGTATCTGTAGGAACGAAGGCTGGACGCTCACAAAATTAACCCCGACTGCGTCGGGATGAAATTAAGTAGAAATTTACTCGCTACCGCTCGTAAAATTAGGTAGCAGAGACGCACGGCCGTGCTTCTTTACACGTATTTTCTGATCGTTTCTCTCTTTGCGCCCATTGCGGACTACTTTGCGGCCTTTGCGTGGAGGCCATTTATAAATCAGAATTCAAAATTCAACATTCAACATTCGGTATTCGTTGTTCGGTGTTCAACATTCATCCATCATTCCAACATTCCATTATTCCATTATTCCATTATTCCATTATTCCATTATTCCAACATTCCCTTTCCTCCTCCCGGGGAACCGACAAAGCACACAGGACTGATATTTCCCTGTTTTTTTCAAATTTTTACCTGTTAAATTTTCATTTTCCCAACAGTAGAAAAATAATTACGGCTATCCTCCG
>JALVJE010000189.1 GCA_027028505.1 Bacteroidales bacterium | reverse complement strand
GGCTTACTTGTCTTTCTCATCTTTGTTGAGGTTTATGGGGTTATACTTCAACAAAGATATGAAATATTTATATGTAATACTATTTATAGAACGCTATACTAGTCAATCACAAAATCATGACTCTTTATATATTCTTCTATCAGACTCCGTGACTTGAAATTTTTTATCCTCCGCTCAACCCTCATAGCTTCTGCCCTGTCAGTAAAAATTTTACTAGCATATAAATGCCATGGCCTGAACTTCTTAGTATAATTTGAATATCCACGATTATGATCCCTGACACGCCTGGCAAGATCATTAGTCTGCCCTATATACCATCGGCCATCTTTTTCCGATTCTATGATATAAACCCAATATTCAGATACGTTTTCCATACTAAGCTACTCATGTAAGTATTTCATTACTACCCTCCTTGATAAGCAAAGATAAATCATAAAATAATATTCCCTTTGTGGTTTGCCGGGAATTAAAAAATTAGCCAAGGGTATTAAAAAGAAAACGCCCGCCTTCGTCCCGGATTACCGGGACTTCGGCGGGCGAGGGTGGAGACTAGGGGATTTGAACCCCTGACCTTCTGGCTGCCAGCCAGACGCTCTAGCCAACTGAGCTAAGCCCCCTTTCTTTTTTCAGACAGACTCTGAAAAAGTGGCGTAAAAATAAATAAAATCTTCATTCTTCCTGTCCCATCTGTTAAAAAAATTAAATTTTCCCCGCCTGAACACCGGTTTGGTTCACTTTTTGAGGCTATATGAATGAACCTTAAAGGGTTAAAGAACTGACAAAATAACAAGAAAGGAGGGGAACCATGGAAAAGAAAAAAAATGAAAAAGCAGATCTGGAAAAAATGTCCTCGGTCTTTTTCGAGGTGGGCCTTGTGGTTGCCATCTCCCTGATACTGATCGCTTTCGAGTGGACCTCCACAGGATTCAAAACCAACGAGTTTGAAGTGAACCAGGCAGAACAGGCAGAACAGGAGATCATCCCGATCACGCGGCAGGAAAAACCCAAGCCCAAACCGCCGGAACCTCCCAAAGTGACGGAGATCCTCCAGATCGTGGACAACAATGTCGACCTGCAGGACGAACTGCAGCTGGAAGACCTCGAAGCCGATATCAACACCGAGGTGGAGCCCATCAATTACGATGTGGCCGATGAAGAGGATGACAGCGGCGAAGGCGAGATCTTCTTTATCGTCGAGGATATGCCTACTTTCCAGGGAAAAGACGTGAACGCTTTCCGGGACTGGGTGGCCAAACACATCAAGTATCCTGAGATCGCTGCCGAGAACGGGATCAGCGGAAGGGTCTTCGTAAGGTTCGTGGTCGAACCGGACGGTCATGTGGACAAAGTGCAGGTAGTACGTGGTGTTGACCCCGCACTGGACGCCGAGGCAGTGCGGGTGGTCAAGTCCTCACCCAGATGGTCGCCGGGGAAACAGCGCGGCAAACCGGTGCGTGTCGCCTATACCATCCCGATCGTTTTCGTGCTGCAGTAACAGATTGCCTTCCAAAGCCCTGTGCAGGCCACAGGGCTTGATCGTGTTAACCCTGCCTCTTTTTTTCTACTGCCTCATCCAATTCTTTACCATTATGAAGCAAAAAAAAAGTGACAAGGCAAACCTTGAAAAGAAGCGTTTTCTGTTTTTTGAGATCGGCATTATCACAGCCGTCTCCCTGATCCTTATCTCTTTCGAATGGAGCAGTAGCGGGTTCGATCTCAGCTCGTTCGACTCCATCGATGAAGACATCCCCCTTGTGGAGATCCCTTCCACCTACCGGGAAAAGCCGGAGGTAAAACCCCCTGCCCCGCCGGTGGCTCCGGAGATCCTGCAACTGGTACCCAATGATATGGAACTGCCCGGCGAGATCGAGCTGGAAGAGCTGACCGCCGGTATGGAAACGGAAGTTCCCTTTTACGCCATCGGGACCGCCGATGAACCGGATCCGGATGAAGACACCATTTTCATCCGTGTAGAAGATATGCCCTTGTTCCGGGGGCAGAACGTGGAGGCTTTCAGGATCTGGGTAACCCGGCATATCCATTACCCCCAAATGGCAGCAGCGAATAACATTCAGGGAAAAGTGTTCGTACGTTTCGTGGTCGAACCCGACGGCAGGGTGGATCAGGTAGAAGTGCTGCGGAATGTGGATCCGGCGCTGGATGCCGAGGCGGTGCGGGTGGTCAGCTCCTCCCCGCGCTGGACACCGGGCAAGCAGCGCGGCAAACCGGTACGCGTCGCCTATACCATCCCGATCTCTTTCGTTTTGCAGTGAGAGACGGTGTTTTATCCTCTTCTGAAAAGTATTGTCAAAAACCCTGTCCGTGGCAGGGTTTTTGTTTTCACTAAAAAAAACTTTCACCTTTTTGATTATATATCTTTATTTCACTATTTTTAAGCCCTAATTTCAATCAAGTGTCATGGAACTGAAAAAATCTGACAAAGCAAATCTTGAAAAAAGAAGTGCCATTTTTTTTGAGATCGGACTGGTGACAGCCATCGCCCTGGTGCTTATCGCCTTCGAATGGACAAGCTCCGGTTTCAAAACAAATGAGTTTGAGGTGAACCAGGCCGATCAGGCCGAACAGGAGATCATTCCGATCACCCGCCAGGAAAAACCCAAGCCCAAGCCGCCGGAACCTCCCAAGGTCACGGAGATCCTGCAGATCGTCGACAACAATGTCAACCTGCAGGATGAGCTGCAGCTGGAAGACCTGGAAGCAGACATCAATACCGAGGTTCAGGAGATCAATTATGATGTGGCCGACGAGGAAGACAACTCCGGCGACGAGATTTTCTTTATCGTCGAGGATATGCCCACCTTCCAGGGAAAAGACGTGAACGCTTTCAGGGACTGGGTGGCCAAACGCCTGAAGTACCCCGAGATCGCTGCCGAGAACGGGATCAGCGGAAGGGTTTTCGTGAGGTTCGTGGTAGAGCCCAACGGCGTGGTGGACAATGTTACCGTCGTCAGAGGGGTAGACCCCGCCCTGGATGCCGAAGCCATACGGGTCGTAAAATCATCACCCAAATGGTCGCCGGGAAAACAACGTGGTAAAGCCGTGCGTGTGGCATACACCATCCCGATCGTCTTCGTACTGCAATAAAATATTAAAACCCCGGCTCCGGGGTTTTTTTTATTTTAACCTCTCTATAATCTTTCATAGAAAAATGAAACAAACCGGCTTTCTGTTTATCCTTTTACTTTTCCTTGTATCGTGCGGCACTCCTAAAAATCAGTTCCAGAAAGGCAATTACGATGCAGCCATTGAAAAAGCGGTGAAGAAACTGATGAAACACCCCGACAACAGGGATGATATTGATATCCTGGAAAGGTCCTACAAGCTGGCCAACGAACAGGACCGGGAGGAGATCAAGTATCTGAAGATGGAAGGGAAGCCGGAAAACTGGGATAAGATCCTGCAGCATTACCTGGCCATGAAACACCGGCAGGATGTGGTCCGTCCCGTACTTCCCCTGAAAGCAGGCAACAGGACGATCGACTTTGAGAGAAAGGATTATGATAAAGAGATCATTGAAGCACAGCACAAGGCGGCGGAATACTTTTTCGCCCATGCCCGGAAGCTGATGAACAACGGCGATAAGAATTCCTACCGCAAGGCCTATGAAGAATTTCTCAAGGTCAAACAGTACTGGGGAGATTATGAGAACATTGATCAGCTGATCTCCCTGTCGCGGTATTACGGCACCTCCAGGGTGCTGGTGATGGTGCAGAACAATACGGCCCTGAAACTCTCGCCGAAATTCACGGATGACCTGCTGGCCATCGATCCGGAAAAGCTGAACACCGACTGGGTGGAATATTATGTCCGTAACCTGGACGACAGTGTGAAATATGACTATCAGATCACGGTTAACCTGGACAATATCGTTGTCTCACCCGACCTGCAAACGGAGATCGACACGATGTACAGAAAAAAAGTGGAAGATGGATGGGAATATGTCCTGGACAAAAACAACAATGTGATGAAGGACTCCCTCGGACACGACATCAAGGTAAAAAAATACAAGACCCTCTCCTGCACCCTTATCAAGACCTTTCAGCGAAAAGATGCCCATATCGACGGCAACGTGGAGATCTATTCTCTTAATCCGCTGAAACTCCTGAAAAAGGATCCCATCAATGCCGACAGCCATTGGGAATACTGGTCGGCCCGTGCCGTGGGTGACCAGGAGATCCTTCCGCCGCATGAAAAGCAACTGCTGGCCCGCAAGAAAGTGATGTTCCCCAGCGACGGGGAGATGATCATGCGCTGTTCTGACGGACTGCGTGAAGCCATCCGCCGGCTGTTGATCCGGGACCGCAGGTACATCTACTAAATTTATCCCGCATGGGTGCTATATCAACGGACGTACGGCCGGAAAAAGCCGTACTGGTGGGCGTGCATGTCCCCGGACAATCTCCGCAGGATGTGCAGGATTATCTGGATGAGCTGGCCTTTCTGGCAGAGACCGCCGGATGCATACCCGACCGGCGCTTCATCCAGAAGCTGGAACATGTGAATCCCCGCACCTTCATCGGCAAAGGAAAGCTTCAGGAGATCAGCCGGTATATCCGGGAGAACGACATCGATCTGGCCATTTTCGATGATGAGCTGACGCCGGCACAGATACGCAACATAGAAGATATGCTACGCTGCAGAATCCTGGACCGCACCGATCTGATCCTGGATATTTTTGCCCGGCGTGCCCGTACGGCCCAGGCCCGCGTACAGGTGGAGCTGGCACAGTACCAGCACCTTCTGCCGCGTCTCACCGGCATGTGGACCCACCTGGAACGGCAACGCGGCGGCATCGGCATGCGGGGACCCGGCGAAAGGGAGATAGAGACAGACCGGCGTATCGTCCGCGACCGCATCGCCCGACTGAAAGAGGAGCTGCAGCGTATCGACAGCCGCATGACCATCCAGCGTAAAAACCGGGGGAAACTGGTGCGGGTCTCTCTCATAGGCTACACCAATGTTGGAAAATCGACCCTGATGAACCTCCTAAGCAAATCGGACGTGAAGGAAGAGAACAAGCTGTTCGCCACCCTCGACACCACAGTGAGAAAAGTGGTGATCGGCAATCTCAAGTTTCTGCTCTCCGATACCGTCGGATTCATCCGCAAGTTGCCCCATCAGCTTATCGAATCCTTCAAAAGCACCCTGGATGAAGTGCGGGAGGCCGACCTGCTGCTGCATGTGGTGGATATCTCCCACCCTGCCTTTGAAGAGCAGATCAGGGTGGTCACGGAGACCCTGAAAGAGCTGAACGCTGCCGACAAGCCCCAGATCCTGGTCTTCAACAAAACCGACGCGTACCGCTACACCCCGAAAGAAGAAGACGACCTGACACCTGCGACCAAAGAGAACCTGAGCCTGCAGGACCTCGAGAAGACCTGGATGGCCCGCTCGGGAGTGCCGGCCGTTTTTATCTCCGCCCTGAAAAAATGGAACATCGACAAGCTGCGTTCCATGATCTATGAGAAAGCCTCTAAGATCCATGCCGAACGATATCCTTATGATGATTTTCTTTACTGATCCTGACCCGGTACCCTGTGATCCTTTTGCCTTATACCTTAAAAAGTTTGGAGTGTGGAGTGTGGAGTACTTAGAGTTTGGAGTACTTGGAGTACCTAAAGTGCCTTGAGTGCCTATAGTTAAAAGTTAGAGACTCAGGACTCTTCATTCAATTATTCAATCATTTTTATGCATTCATGCTTGCACCTTGCACCCAGCAACCTGCACCAAAGTTTGTAATTTCAAGTTGCCTTCAATCACACTAAATCGTGCGTAAGGAGATACTCCGCGATCTGTACGGCGTTGGTCGCCGCCCCTTTCCGGAGGTTATCCGCCACGATCCACAGATTGACCGCTCTTTTTTTGGAGAAGTCCTTGCGGATACGCCCCACGAACACCTCATCATATCCCTGCGCCATCAGCGGCATGGGATATCGGTTCCGTGCCGGGTCATCCACCACCGATACACCGGGGAAATTCTCCAGCAGCCGGTAAATATCTTCCATCTCAAAAGCCTTATTGAACTGTACGTTCACCGACTCGGAATGGCCGCCGGTCACCGGCACCCTGACCGCGGTGGCCGTGATCTTCATCTTTTTATCATTGAGGATCTTGCGCGTCTCGTTCACCAGCTTCATCTCCTCTTTTGTATATCCGTTATCAAGAAAGACATCGCAGTGAGGCAGGCAGTTCATATCGATGGGATGGGGATACACCTTAGGGCCCTCGATCCCTTTGCGCTCATTCTCCAACTGGTTGACAGCCGCTTTGCCCGTACCTGTAACCGACTGATAGGTGGAGACCACGATCCTTTTGATCCTGAACTCCCTGTGCAGGGGCGCCAGCACCATGACCATCTGGATGGTGGAACAGTTGGGGTTGGCAATGATCCTGTCTTCCTTCGTGAGGATGTCGCCGTTGATCTCCGGCACGATCAGGGGAATATCCGGGTCCATGCGCCAGGCCGAAGAGTTGTCGATCACCGTCGTACCCTCCGCAGCAAATTCCGGAGCATATTCTTTGGAGACACTCCCTCCTGCAGAGAAAAGAGCAATATCCGGCTTTTTGTCCAGCGCTTCTTCCATTTTCACGACAGGGATCTCCCTGTTCCGGAATGAAACCATCCTGCCCGCCGACCGCTCCGAAGCAACAGGAATAAGCTCATCCACAGGATAACTTCTCTCTTCCAGTACCTTGAGCATGGTACGACCCACCAGACCGGTAGCACCTACAACAGCAACTTTCATATTTTTCAAATTTTCTTTAAATTGCATAAGAGAAGAGTGCGGTAACGTACACGCACTCTTTTCACACAGCAAAAATAACCCTTTTTCTTCAGTCAGGGATGAAATTGTTCTGGACATTTTTTCTGATGATGGTCCCTGTTTTATCTTTTGCGCAGATCTTTTTTGATTTTGAGCAGGGTCTTCCATCCGGATGGTCCCAGTATCCGCAGAACCGGTGGGATGTCAGCACCGTGTCTCCCCTGGCCGGCAATCATTCCCTGAAGCATATATATGACAACTCCGCATCGGGCCACGACCGCATCTCATTCTCTCCCGGCACTCCTGTTTTTTCTTCGGTCCTTTCCTGGCAGTTCATCCTTCGCCACGGCTATTCTCCATCTTCGGCCAACAACTGGGCTGTTTTCCTGACAGCCGACAGGAATGCATCCCAAATGATCCCGGGGAGCGACATCCGGGCGTTCGCGGCGGGTGTGGACCTGACCGGCAATGACGACCTGCTGAAGCTTTGGTATCTCCACGATAACAAGACCGAGGTGCTCCTGACCACAGATCTGAACTGGCAAAACATCATCGGCACTTCGGCCGCCCTGCTGCGCATCACACGCACACCGCCGGGCACCTGGCAGATATTCATCGATACCTCCCTCACCGGGAAAAAGTTTGCACTGGTGGGCGAGACTTCCTTTCCGGATACCTTTCCGGCACAAAACTTCGGTATTTTTTATGAATATTCCTCTTCCCGCGACCGGCTTCTCTGGATCGATGACATCCATATCGACGGGACATACGTTCGGGACACCCTCCCGCCGGGGGTGAAAGATTTCCGCTTCTCTGCCCCGGACCGGCTGGTCCTGACCTTTTCCGAGGATATCTCCCTGTCCGGGGCCTCCTTTTCCGTGGATCATACGATCGGCGGGCCGGAGGAGATCACCCTCCTCGACAGCGATTCCATCCTCCTGGCTTTCAGCAGTGTTTTTCAGGAAGATACCGGCTATATTATCCGGATCACAGGTGTGCAGGACCTCTCCGGAAATGTACTTCCCGACACGCTCCTGCAGATCCGTTTTCATCTGCCCCATTATCAGGAGATCCAGATCAACGAGATCATGGCCGATCCCTCTCCACCGCTGGGGCTGCCTGATGCCGAATACCTTGAGTTGTACAATCCGACGCACTACCGTATCTGGCTGGATCATTGCCGTCTCTCTTTCGGCGACGTTACGCGGGACCTCCCCCTCACCGATCTGGCGGCCGGCTCCTATGTACTCATTACCGACCGCAGGGATGTACCGCTTTTCAGTTCCTATGGGAAAGTACTGGGCCTGACCGGCATGCCGGCCCTGGTGAATGACGGCATGGCCCTCACCCTGGCCGATGGCGCCGGCAACATCCTGTCGCATGTCACATACTCCTCCGAATGGTATGGTGATCCTTACAAAGCCGAAGGAGGCTGGGCCCTCGAGCAGATCGATCCGGGCCACCCCTGCCCACGAGCAGATAACTGGCAGGCGGCCACGGTCTATCCCGGCGGCACGCCCGGCACAAGGAACTCTGTGGATGCCAACAACCCGGACCTGGTACCGGCAGTGATCACCAACCTTTATCTCCTGGATGATCGTACGCTTCGCCTTCTGTTCTCCAAACCTTACGACCCTGCCACGGTCATCATCCCGGATCATTTCACGGCCGATCACCAGGCCGGCCATCCGGTTAAAGTACTCGTCTTTCCTCCTGAATACCTCATGGCTGATCTTGTCTTCCCCAAACCCTTTCAGCCCGGCATCATTTACACCCTCTCGCTCCGGGATGTAAAAGATTGTTCCGGCAACGGGGTGATTACGGAAGGACATGAGCGTTTCGCGCAGGTCAGTCCCGCCGACTCCCTGGATCTGGTGATCAATGAGATCCTTTACAACCCGCCCCCGGAGGGCGTGGATTTTGTGGAGATCTATAACCGTTCTCAAAAAGTGATCGATCTGGCCGGTATCTTTCTGGCCCGCCGCGATGAGGAGACCTTCTCGCTGACCGGGATAGTACAACTGAGCCGGGATCCCCTCCCCTTCTTTCCCGGTGAATACAAGGTGTTCACCACCGACCCCCGGGCCGTTCTGGACGAGTTCTTTGATTCGGATCCCAAAGCTTTTATCCGGACAGAACGCCTCCCTTCGCTGCCGGATGACCGGGGGAACATCCTCCTTACCGACCGGGATTTCCTCGTCCTGGATGAGTTTCATTACGATGACGATATGCAGTTCCCCCTGCTTCGCGAGACCGAAGGGGTATCCCTCGAGCGGATCAGCCCTGACGGCGCTACCCAGGACCGGCTGAACTGGCATTCGGCCTCCTCGGACAGAGGCTATGGCACGCCGGGGCTTCAAAACTCACAGTACAGCGACGGGAGCACGGGAGAGGCACACATCTCCACCGAACCGGAGATCGTCTCACCGGACAATGACGGCTACAACGATGTCCTGCATATTCACTATCAATTCGATGAACCGGGGTACGTAGCTACGGTCATGATCTTTGACGCCAACGGCGTGCTCCTGCGCACACTGGTCAACAATTACCTGCTGGGCAGAACAGGCGTGATCACCTGGGACGGTCTGGACACAGAGGAGAAAAGACTGCCGACAGGCATCTACCTGATCTTCATCAAGGTCTTCAACCTGAAAGGAGAAGTGAAAAACTACAAGAGGACGTGCGTGATAACAGGGAGAAGAGGATGACAGATCACGTCTCCTTTATTCTCCAGGCAAAGAAAGCCGAGGGCAGGGCGAACAGGGCCGCAAAGATATAGGTAAAATCGAGTCCGAACTTATCTGCAAGAAAACCCACGGCCAGCACCATCAGCGACCCCACAACAAAAGAGATGGTCATGTAGATGCTGTTCAGGAAAAAACGATGGCTGGTTTCAATGTCCTGCACCACGGCCAGCATCACCGAGGTGGAGGAGACCAGGAAGGCTCCCGTCAGGGCCAGCACGACCAGGGCCAGCCAGCCGGAAGTGAGCAGGAAGAGTCCCATGAGCACAGGAGCTGCTATGGTGATGATCAGCAGGGTACGCCGCCGGCCGATCCTGTCGGAAACACTCCCGGAGTACCACGTGCCGGCAGCTCCCGACAACTGCAGCACCGACAACGAGATGCCGGCCATCCAGAGGGATTCGTTATGTGAAGTAAGGTATACCGGGAGATATAAGGTAAGCGCAGCCTTCATAGCACCCCGGAAGAAGGCGATACCGGCAATGTTGGTAAAAAGAGCCGAATACTCTTTCAGAACCTCCACCCACGAGATCTTTTCTTTCCTCTCTTCTGCTCTTTGGGTCTCCGTTACCGGCACATCCCGCAGTTTCACCCACAGCAGCAGGGAGGCGAACAACCCGAAGGGGATCAGTTTCCAGGTGCCCTCCAGGCCGAAAAGATTGACCGCTCCCACGATGATCAGGGGACCTACTGTCCGTGCCAGCTCACCGCCGAGCATAAACCAGCTCATCCCTTTGCCCACCCGGTCGCCGGCCAGGTTGCGGACCATCACCGGCCCGGGGACATGGAAAAAAGTGGAACTGATACCTGTCACCAGCAGAAGAACAGCCAGGAAGATATAGCTGGGCGCCACCCCCAGCAGACTCATGGAAACGGTCGTGACGGCAGGGGCCACGATGAGGAAATAGTAGCTCTTCTTTTTCTCGGCGATCACGCCGACCAGCGGATTGAACAGGGCCGGCAGACGCTGGAAAATGGAAAGCAGACCGGCCAGGGAATAGGAAATGGCAAGCTTGTCGATCAGCAGGGGCAGGATGGGCGCCAGGAAAGAGGAGTATATATCATGTACCAGATGGGCAAAAGAGATGGAAAGGATCTCCCCGCTTCTGAATCTTTTCCTCTCCATAGCCGGTCCTTTAGGATATTCTTCCGATCATTTCCTTCATGATCAGGGTCATCTTTTTTTCGGCCACGGCCGCCACCTGTTGCACCGTCTCGTGGGTCACCTCTTCTATCTTCCCCGGCACCCCCAGGTCGGTGATGATGGAGATCGCAAAACAGGAGAGACCCATCTGGCGGGCTGCGATGGCCTCGGGAATGGTGGACATCCCTACGGCATCCGCCCCGATGATCCTGAAGTGTCTGTACTCGGCAGGTGTCTCATAGGTGGGACCGGTGGTGGCCAGATAAACGCCTTTTTGCACCCTGATATCATTTTCCGCAGCGATCTCTTCGGCCAGCTCCACCAGGGAGAGATCATACGGCTCACTCATGTCCGGAAAACGGGTGCCGAATTCAGGGTAATGTTTCCCGATAAGCGGATTAGGCAACATATTGATATGATCGGTAAGGATCATCAGGTCGCCGATCTCATAATCCGGATTCACCCCGCCGCTGGCATTGGAGAGGAACAGATAACGGATGCCCAGGAATTTCATTACCCGCACCGGAAAAATGACCTGCTCCATGGTATAACCTTCATAGTAGTGAAACCGGCCCTGCATGGCCACGATCCGCTTGCCCCCGATGGTACCGAAGATAAGCTTCCCGTCATGTCCCTCCACAGTGGAGACAGGGAAATTGGGGATCTCCCGGTATCCCAGCTCTTTGTCAATACGGATCTCCCGCACCAACCCTCCCAGGCCTGTGCCCAGGACGATCCCTGCCTCAGGCGTTTCCGGGACCCTCTCCCTGATGAATCTGACGGTTTCTTTGATTGTTTCCAACATATTCCAGAATTTTATCTTCAAGATCTTTTTGTTCCGATCCTCTTAATACAGCTACCTCTACCGGGATGTAATACCAACTTTGCCGGGCGGGCACCAGCTCTGCCGGTAGGGCAGCGATCCTGACCGCATCTTTCTCGGTGGTCAGAATGATATTTTTTTCAGCAGGCTTTTCAGCGAGCAATCCCCGGATCCTGTTCATGTCCTTCTTCCCGAACCGGTGATGGTCCGGAAAAGAGAGATAGGTCAACTTGTCCGTAAAACCCTGCAGATATTTATAAAAAGGTGTAGGGTTGGCGATGCCGGTAACTGAGATAATGTTTATCTTCTTCTCACGCAACTTTTCTGCAGTGAGGACCTCCGGCTCCTCCTCCGGAAAGAGTGGTACCGGGTTTCCATAGACGATCCTTGTAAAATAGACCTGCTGGTACGGAAAAGGGTGGAAGTGTTTCACGCGGATCCGCTCCTCGATGGGCTTCAGTTTTTCGGGACATTTTGTGAACAGCACAATGTCGGCCCTCTTTTTCTCATGAGGGCTCTCGCGCATGCGCCCGGCGGGGAGGTAGAATTCCCGGGAAAGAGGAAAGTCATATTCGATCAGCAGGATCGACAGACCGGCTTTCACCGACCGGTGCTGGAAGGCATCATCGAGGATCACTACCTGCACATCCGGCATCTCCTCCTCTATTTTTCGCAGCGCCCGCACCCTGTCAGCATCCACAATTACCTTTATCTCCGGAAATTTCCGGTGGATCTGCCAGGGCTCATCTCCCAGGTCATCCACCGTGGAGTGTTGATCCGCCACCACGAACCCTCTGGTCCTGCGTTTATATCCCCTGCTCAGCACCGCCACGCCGTACTTGTCTTTCAGCAGCCGCACCAGGTATTCCACATGGGGGGTTTTGCCGGTCCCTCCCACCGTAATGTTACCCACCGAGATCACCGGAATGGCGAACTCATGGACCCTGAAGACCGATATATCATACAGCCAGTTCCGGATCCAGGCCACGGTCATATATACCACGGCCAGGGGTGACATCACGATCCTCCAGAAAACAGGCAACGGATACTTCATCTTACGCTCACTTTACAGGGGCGAAAGTACGAAAATTCATTTATACCTCAGCCCAGCCCCTCGGTACAGTTGCGGCACATTTCCACCTCCTCCCGGGCGGTAAGGATGCGGGCCCGGAAACGGGCATAAGGCTCCGAGAACCAGATCTCCCGGAGGGAAGTACCGGTCAGATCACCCATGACAAATTCGGCGTTCTTATCAAAACAACAGGGAACCATCCGGCCGTCCCAGGTGGTGACCGCCGTATTCCACAGACGCGGACAACGGTTCTTTAGCTTGTATTTAAGGATATATCTGTCCCCTTCCCTGCGGTATCTGGCATATGCAGGATCGTCGGGGATCAGGCTGTTCCCTGTTGAGAGATCATAGAACTGGGCCGTTTTGAATTCCAGACGGTCGGCCCCCAGGTCAGCCGCCAGCTTTTTCATCGCCGGGATCTCTTGCAGATTGTGCCGGAACATCAGGAACTGCAGAATAATATAAGGTCTTCCGGAATGTTTCTCCTTTCTTCTTTTTATAAGGTCCCGGATACCATCTGTCACTTTCGCAAGATCCCCTCCCACCCTGTATTTCTCATAGCTCTCCTGCGTTGTCCCGTCCAGGGAGATGATCAGCCGGTCGAGGCCCGAGGCAAGGATCTTTTCATTGTTCTCCGGGTCCAGAAAATGACCGTTGGTGGAAGTGGAGACGTACAATTTCCGTTTTTTGGCATAAGTGATCATATCGAACAGGCCGTGTGCCAGGAATGGTTCCCCCTGGAAATAAAGGATCAGATGCATCATGCTCCCGGCCTGGTCCAGGATCCGGCGGTAAAGGTCAATGGAGATCTCTCCTCCGGGACGCGAAAGAGTATGGTTGCCCACCGGACACTCGGGACAGGAGAGGTTGCAGCGGGTCACCGGCTCCACGGAGAGCGTATGCGGCAGGCCCCACACAACCGGCTTTCTCAGAAGCAGGGAGATAAAATATCCCGATCTTATCAGGATAAGGTTCCAGCCTTTCCTGAAAGAGAAGGTGCTGAAAAAATGAAATGTATCCCTGATAAAACGACCGGTATTCATCGAATAGTCTCCGTGTGTAAAGTCAACTTTTAAAACAACACATTACATAGTCTTTTTCGCCCCCTTACCAAATAATAAATTAAGTGTGTGGAGGCCTAAAGTTAAAAATTGCGATCTCTTCGCGTACCTTGGCGGGACCTTCGCGTAACTTAGCGTAACAACCAGATATTTAATGTAAAGAGGCTATTACGCAAAGTGGCACAAAGCAGCGCGAAGAACCGCAAAGGAAATTGGTTGATGGTTGGTGGTTCACCTATCAACCATTCAACTCATCAACTTATCAACTTTTCCCCTTCTTCCATCATTTCACTACTAATGACCGAGGGGGTACGAAGGGGAGGTGTATTGTACGCGTCATAATCCAGTTAAGATGCAACTTGTACGAATCATGATCCTCCTTTGATCCGGAGGAAATGTGCCACCGGTCATTTCTGGTCGATGATATCGTACAGTTCATCCAGGTTGGGGGTCAGGATGATCTCGGTACGGCGGTTCTTCCGTCGCGCCTCCGGTGTATTGGCCGGGTCCACTGGCAGATATTCGCCCCGGCCGGCAGCGGTAAGCCTTTTGGGATCAATGTTCGAGTTTTTCAGCAGGATACGCACCACGCTGGTGGCTCTTTTCACGCTGAGGTCCCAGTTATCCTGTATCTGTCCGCCGTGGCTGACATAAGGAACATTGTCCGTATGTCCTTCGATGGTGATGTTGATATCGGGATTTTTCTCCAGCACCCGGGCCAGCTTCTTCAGTGCTTCCTGTCCCCGCGGGTCCACCTGCCAGCTCCCCGTCTTAAAGAGCAACTTTTCTTCCATCGACACATATATCTTGCCGTTCCTGCGGGTGACCGTAAGTCCTTCATCCCGGAACCCCAGGAGGGCGTCACTCACTTTTTTCTTCAGGGCGGTCAGCACCGAATCCTTGGTGTGGACGATCTGTTCCATCTCATGGAGCTTCCGGTTGCGCTGCTCCATCTCATACCGCAGCTTTTCCAGCTCCGCCTGCTGGGCTGTCAGAGAGCGCTCGAACTTGCGCAGGTTGTCCTCTTTCTCCTGCAGTGCGGTCTGTGTACGCTGCAACTCCTCCAGAAGACGGCGGGTCTCTTTCACATTCCCGCGCACCAGCTCGTCCTGCGAGATCTTCAGCGTATTGTAATCACGGTTCAGCTGGGCATATTTGTATTGCAGGTCTTTCAGGTCGGCAGCCCTGTCGGCGCTGTCCTTCCGGAGCGCTTCGATCTCCTTTTTCAGCATCTCCACCTGATATGTAAGCTCATTGTTCTTCACGGAAAGACCCTCGTTCTCCATCTTCAGGAGATCCCGCTCCTCCTGTAATTGCTGTTGTTTATCTTTCAGATCATTGAACTGTTTTGTGGATACACAGGAAACCCCGGCCACAAACAGGGCCATTACGGGAACAATCCACAGGAGCTTACGTAAAATATGCATCGCCGGATATTTTGAACAAAGATAAAAAAACAGGAAGGATTAGAAAATCCGGTGTATTAAAATATTGACTACCTTTGCAATGATAAATATTTTCCTTGAAAATGCCGGCTAAAGGGAAAAATCTGCTTTACACCATCAACAGTCCGGAGGATCTTCGAAAGCTGCCCATCGATGACCTCCCGGAAGTAAGCAGAGAGTTGCGTCAGTTCATCATCGATGTGGTCTCTTCCAATCCAGGGCATTTTGCATCCAGTCTGGGAGTCGTCGAGCTGACCGTGGCCCTGCACTATGCCTATCGTACTCCATATGATCTGCTGGTGTGGGATGTGGGACATCAGGCTTACGGCCACAAGATCCTCACCGGCCGAAGGGATCGTTTTCACACCAACCGCCAATATGGTGGGATCAGCGGGTTCCCGGCCCGTGAGGAGAGTCCTTATGACACCTTCGGCGTAGGCCACTCTTCCACTTCCATCTCGGCAGCCCTGGGCATGGCCATTGCCGCCAGGAACAAGAAAGAAGACCGGAAAGTGGTGGCCGTGATCGGTGACGGGGCACTTACGGCCGGACTGGCCTTCGAAGGTCTTAACAATGCCGGCGCCCAGAATGCCGACATCCTGGTCATCCTCAACGACAACAGGATGTCCATCGATCCCAATGTGGGTGCCCTGAAAGAATATCTTCTCGATATCACGACCTCCCCCACTTACAATAAGGTCAAAGATGAGCTCTGGCATCTGCTGGGCAAGATCAGCAAGGTCGCTCCCAAAAGCCGTTCCCTGGCCCAGCAGATCGAACACGCCCTGAAGACCACCCTGCTGCATCACAGCAACCTTTTCGAGTCACTCAACTTTCGCTATTTCGGTCCCGTTGACGGCCATGATCCGGTGTATCTGGCCAACCTCTTCAGAGACCTGCAGAAGATCCAGGGGCCGAAGTTGCTGCATGTGATCACCAAAAAGGGCAAAGGCTTCCCCAGCGCCGAGAACAACGCCACCCTGTTCCATGCTCCTCCGGGGCGCTTTGACAAGGTGAGCGGCAAGATCTTCATCACCCCCAAACCCTCGCCGGCCCCTCCCAAGTACCAGGAGGTCTTTGGCGAGACGATGGTTGAGTTGGCCCGGGCCAACGACCGTGTGGTGGCCATCACCCCTGCTATGCCGACCGGTTCCAAACTACATAAGATGATCGAGGAGGTCCCGGGTCGCACCTTCGACGTAGGCATCGCCGAGCAGCATGCCGTCACTTTTTCTGCCGGCCTGGCCACACAGGGTATGATCCCCTACTGCACGATCTATTCCACCTTCCTGCAAAGAGCTTATGACCAGGTCATCCATGATGTAGCCCTGCAGAACCTGAAAGTCGTTTTCTGTATCGACCGCGGCGGGCTCGTGGCCGGTGACGGGGCTACTCATCACGGTGTGTTCGACCTGGCCTACCTGCGAATCATCCCCAATATGACCATCGCCGCCCCGATGGACGAAAACGAACTCCGCCATCTGCTCTACACAGCCCAGACAGACCCGGCAGGCCCCTTTGCCATCCGTTATCCACGTGGCAGCGGCATACATTCCGACTGGAAAAAACCTTTTGAGAAAATACCCATTGGCAAAGGCCGGCTGGTACGCTCCGGCAAGGACATCGCCATCCTGTCCATAGGTCATCCCGGCAATTTTGTAACAGAGGCTGCCGAAATACTGGCAAAAGAAAAGATCGAAGTGACCCACTATGACATGCGTTTTGTCAAGCCCCTGGACGAAGAGATCCTGCATGCCGTCGCCGCCCGTTTTGATGAGGTGATCACGGTGGAAGACGGTGTCGTCAGCGGCGGTTTCGGCAGCGCTGTCATGGAATTCTTTAACGATCATCATTATTCTGTGCATGTCACCCGCCTGGGCGTGCCCGACCGCTTCATCAGCCATGGTAAACAGGAACAGCTGTACCATGAATGTGGCTTTGACACGGAGGGGATCTACAGCACCGTCCGGAAAGTACTTGCTGAAAAGGCCATACGCATTTCCGGCAAAAAAAACCTCTGACCGGAAGGTTTCATACTCCCTGTCCCGGTAAGCTTGACGGAATCAAAACAAATTTTTATCTTCGCAACCCCGGAAGAAAGAGGAAGGACGAAGGTCGATTGGCGATTGGCGAACGAGAGGGGAAGGACGAAGGTCGAATGTTGATTGACATACGAGGAAGAGAAGGATAAAAGGTGAACAATTTCACTTCATCATTCATCCTTCATCATTCATCCTTCCAAAATGCCCAGGTGGCAGGACCGAGGAAGGGCGAAGTTCGATTGGCGATTGGCGAAAGGAAGAGAAACGATGAAGGACGGATGACGAATGTTTTTTGAATTGATCAATACTTCGAGCTTCAAGCATCAAGCTTCGAGCTTATTCCCTGCCCAGGTGGCGGAATTGGTAGACGCGCTGGTCTCAAAAACCAGTGGTAGTAATACCGTGCCGGTTCGATCCCGGCCCTGGGTACCAACAAAAGACCCTCCGGGAGGGTTTTTTATTTTTCCGTGATCATGGAAAACAACAATGAGATAAAACCCTATGGCCCCCGGCAACGTCAGTTTGACAAGCGTTACCTGGAGATGGCACATATCTGGGCTAAGAACTCCTATTGCAAAAGGAAACAGGTGGGCGCCCTCATCGTCAAGGGAAGGATGATCATCTCCGATGGGTTTAACGGGACACCGGCAGGTTTTGAGAATGTTTGTGAGGATGAAACGGGACATACGAAACCATACGTCCTCCATGCCGAAGCCAATGCCATCACCAAGGTGGCCAAATCCGGGAACAGCAGCGAAAATGCCACCCTGTACGTCACCACCTCGCCCTGCATCGAATGCTCCAAGCTGATCATCCAGTCGGGCATCAAAAGGGTGGTGTTCGCCGAGTTGTATCACGATGACTCCGGATTGCAGCTTTTGCGGAAAGCAGGCATTGAAGTGGAACAGTTAAACGAAGATTGATGGCAGAGAAAAGACAACACAACAGATACCTTCCTTTCTTATTGTCCCTGGTCCTGACCATCGGGCTGGTCATCGGGATCTTCCTGCCTTCCCCGAAGAAACCTTCGGGGGTGGTCATTTATCCGCACCAGTCGAAGGTCGATCAGGTGCTCACTTTCATCCGCCAGGATTATGTCGATTCGGTGGATATCGATCATCTGGAGGAAACGGCCATTCCGGCCATGCTCAAGGACCTCGACCCCCACAGTGTTTATATCCCTGCCGATGAGGTCGCCCAGGTCAATGAGCCGCTGCGGGGCAACTTTGATGGCATCGGCATATCCTTTAACATGCCGGATGATACGATCATTGTCATGAGTGTTATCCACGGAGGGCCTTCCGAAAAAGTAGGGATCAAGGCCGGTGACAGGATCGTCACCATCAACGATTCCCTGGTAGCAGGGCAGCACATCGATCAGAACGATATCGTAAAGATGTTGCGCGGACCGCGGGGTACAAAAGTGACCGTGGGTATCAAGAGGAAAGGCGTGGATAAGCTCCTCACTTTTGAGATCACGCGGGGCAAGATCCCCCTGAAGAGCGTAGACATTGCTTACATGGTGACCGACAGCATCGGCTATATCAAGATCAGCAAGTTTGCCCGCACCACCCATGAAGAGTTCATCAAAAATTTTAACCAGCTGAAGGACCAGGGTCTGAAAAAGCTGATCGTGGACCTGCGTGGGAACGGCGGGGGCTATCTGGACGCTGCCATTCACATTGCAGACCAGTTCCTGCCCAAAGGAAAACTGATCGTCTATACCATGGGCCGCAACCAACGCAAGCAGATGGTATACGCCAAGAACGACGGGGTGTTCACCACCGGCGAGCTGGTCATATTGATCGACGAATGGTCGGCCTCGGCCAGTGAGATCGTGGCCGGAGCGATCCAGGACAATGACCGAGGCACGATCATCGGCAGACGTTCTTTCGGCAAAGGACTGGTACAGGAACCCTTCATCCTGCGCGACGGATCGGTGCTCCGTCTGACGGTCGCCCGGTATTACACCCCCTCAGGAAGGTGCATCCAGAAACCCTATAACAAGGGCATCGAAGAGTATTACAACGATATCAACGAACGTTTTATGAAAGGGGAATTCGAGTCGGCCGACAGCATTCATTTCCCCGATTCCCTGAAATACAAGACCGTGGGTGGCAGGACCGTTTACGGCGGGGGAGGGATCATGCCCGATATCTTCGTTCCTCTGGATACCACAGGGATGAGCCCTTATTTCATGAAAGTAAGGAACCTCGGACTGATCTATCGTTTTGCCCTGGCTTATTCCGACGAGCACCGCGAAAAGCTGGAGAGCTACCAGAATGCCAAAGCGCTTGAAAATTATCTCGACAAACAGGATCTCCTGGGAGCTTTCATCCGCTATGCCAAAACAAAAGGGGTCCGGCCCGATAAAAAGGATATATCAGTGTCGAAGCACCTGCTCATCACCCAGATCAAGGCATATATCGGTCGCGACATTCTGGATGATGCCGGTTTTTACCCGATCATCCGCGAGATAGACACTACCCTGCAGCGGGCCGTATCCTACCTGCAAAGTCATTGAGGATCTCCAGGGAGCGGCCTTTTTCTTCGATGAACCCCATATGTCCTGAATCTTCCAGTACGCTTACCTGAACATTTCCGGAGGGATGTACCGTTGCGGTGATCTTGTCATATGATATGTACCGGTCGCCCCGGCCCAGGATCCACAGGACGGGCAGCGAGGCATTCTCCAGCAGACCCCTGCGGTCGGGCCGTAACATCATCCCCCGCAGCATGGCGGCGATCCCCGCATCCGGGGTGCTCTTTGCGATCTCCACCGCCCGTGCCACCTCTTTTGCAAACCGCTCTACATTTTTTTCTGCAAACGCTTTGGGCACATTGACCTGATAGATCAGCTCCTTTTTTCCGGTCTCCACCAGGCCGATCTCACGCTGCCTGTTTCTTCTGACCTCATCGGTATCGGCCAGCGGATGAGAATGGAACAGGCAAAACCCGGCCAGCAGTTCCGGATATTTCTCTGCAAAGGCCAGCGTCACATATCCTCCCAGCGAATGCCCTGTCAGAAGCACCTTTTCTCCGGGTACTGCCACCTCCATGACCTTTCTCACCGCCCCGGCCAGCTCTTCCATGGTATGTGTGTCGCCCTGCACCTCCGACCGGCCATGCCCCGGCAGATCCACCCTGATCACTTTTACCTTTTCAGCCAGCTCCTCCGCAAATCCGTCCCAGATCCTCAGAGATTCCAGATAACCGTGCAGCAGCACGACCGGCAGGCCTTCGCCCTGCACCTCATAGTAAACTTTCTTTCCTGAATATTCTGTATGTAGCATGGTTAAAATTATTTTTTAATATTTAACGTGAAATTTAGAATCTTTTTAAATATCCCGGATTTCTCTGATAATTACCTTATTTATATTATTTTTCTGATCCGTTCAAAAAAGGAACCGTACAAAATTAGTGAAAGCGGGAGACATTTATGTTGAGGAGCATATTTTATAGCTGGCAATGTATATACATTTGTAACTTCTTATTTTGAGGACACTCTGATTTGTAAACATTTAATTATTGATCTATGAGCAGGTTTTTAGGTTCTTCCGTCTGGAAAAAATTCGTGATGTCCTTACTGGGGCTTTTTCTGATCCTTTTTCTGCCTGTACATCTGGGGATAAATCTTTTGTTGCTGAACAGCGATCCGGAGCCCTTTAACCAGGCAGCCCATTTCATGGCCACTTTCTGGCTGATCAAAGGATTTGAGGTAGTGTTGCTCGGGGCTTTCCTGCTGCACATCTTTTACGGGATCGTGATCCAGATCCAGAACTGGACCTCCCGGGGTATGGAGAAATACAAGATCACCAACTATTCACAGACCTCCTTTTTTTCCAAGTTCATGATCTGGACAGGACTGATCGTTTTCATTTTCCTGGCCATTCATTTTGTAAATTTCTACTTTATAAAAGTAGGCCTCGTGCAGGGGGATCCGGAGGATTTCTACGGTGTGGCACATCAGTTGTTCAAAATGCCGGGTTACCTTATTTTCTATGAGTTCTCTTTCCTGATCCTGGCTTTCCACCTGGCCCATGCTTTCTGGTCGGCTTTTCAGACCCTGGGCTGGAGTACCGAGGGCCTGACCCCTGTTTTCAAGCTGTTGGGAAACCTGTATGCCATCTTCATCCCGCTGGGATTCGCCATCATTCCCCTCATCATTTATTTTTCCTGATTTGAAATTAGTAAAAGACAAATAACCATGGTCAAACTGAATTCTAAAGTACCGGAAGGACCTATTGCAGAGAAGTGGACGAATTACAAGGCTCATCAGAAGCTTGTCAGTCCGAACAACAAACGGAAGCTGGACATCCTTGTTGTCGGTACGGGACTGGCAGGAGCCTCGGCAGCAGCCAGTCTGGGAGAGCTGGGGTTCAATGTGAAGATCTTCTGTTACCAGGACAGCCCCCGCCGGGCCCACAGTATCGCTGCCCAGGGAGGGATCAATGCTGCCAAGAACTATCAGAATGATGGCGACAGCATCTACCGTCTTTTCTATGATACCGTGAAGGGAGGGGATTATCGCTCCCGCGAAGCCAATGTATACCGGCTGGCTGAGGTCAGCAATAACATCATTGACCAGTGTGTGGCCCAGGGCGTTCCTTTTGCCCGGGAATACGGAGGTCTGCTGACCAACCGTTCTTTCGGGGGTGCACTGGTATCCCGTACTTTTTACGCCCGGGGCCAGACGGGCCAGCAACTGTTGCTGGGAGCCTACAGCGCCCTGGAACGCCAGATCGCCAAAGGGACTGTTAAGATGTATACAAGACGCGAGATGGAGGACCTGGTCGTCGTGGACGGAAAAGCCCGCGGGATCATTGTACGGAACCTGATCACAGGAGAGCTTGAACGCTATTTCGGTCATGCCGTAGTGCTGGCTACCGGCGGATACGGAAATGTTTATTTCCTTTCCACCAACGCCATGGGATCAAACGGCAGCGCTGCCTGGCAGGCTTATAAAAAAGGTGCCTATTTTGCCAATCCCGCTTATGTGCAGATCCACCCCACCTGCATCCCGGTACATGGTGACTATCAGTCGAAACTGACCCTCATGAGTGAGAGTCTGCGTAACGACGGCCGCATCTGGGTTCCCAAAAAGAAAGAGGACGCAGAGAAGATACGCAAAGGGGAAATGAAACCCAATGATATCCCCGATGAGGACAGGGACTATTATCTGGAGCGCCGGTATCCTGCTTTCGGAAACCTGGTGCCCCGTGACGTGGCTTCCCGCGCCGCCAAGGAAAGATGCGATGCCGGATACGGAGTAGGTCCTACCGGTTTGGCCGTTTACCTGGATTTCAAGGATGCCATCAACCGGCTGGGCCGCGATGTGATCGAAGCCCGTTACGGCAACCTTTTCCAGATGTATGAGAAGATCGTCGATGACAATCCCTATGAGACGCCCATGATGATCTATCCGGCCATCCACTATACCATGGGCGGCCTGTGGGTGGATTATGAGCTGATGACCACCATCCCCGGCCTCTACGCCATCGGCGAGGTCAACTTCTCCGACCATGGGGCCAACCGTCTGGGTGCCTCGGCACTGATGCAGGGCCTGGCCGACGGTTATTTTGTTCTGCCTTACACCATCCAGAACTACCTGGCCGATGAGATCCGTACCCCACGGATGTCCACCGACCTGCCCGAATTCAGGGAAGCCGAAGAATCGGTCAAAGAAAGACTTACACGGCTTATAGAGATAAAAGGCAAAGAACCTGTCGACAAATTCCACAAAGAACTCGGACATGTAATGTGGGATTATGTAGGTATGTCCAGAAATGAGAAAGGGCTGAAAGAAGCCATTGAAAAGATCCGAAGCATCCGGGAAGATTTCTGGAAAAATGTCAGGATCCCCCTGACCATCAACGAGCTGAATACCGAACTTGAAAAGGCCGACCGGGTGGCCGACTTCCTGGAGCTGGCTGAGTTGATGGCCCTCGATGCCCTGCATCGCAATGAATCGGCCGGCGGACACTTCAGGGAAGAGTTCCAGACTGAAGAAGGAGAGGCAATGCGTAATGATGATGAGTTCATGTATGTAGGCGCCTGGGAATACAAAGGAGAGGACAAAGACCCCGAGCTGCACAAAGAACCCCTCAAGTTCGAATACATCAAAGTACAAACTAGAAGCTACAAATAATTTATCTGTAATCATTAATCAGGAGACCATGGATTACACACTGAAGATCTGGAGACAAAAGAACAGCAAGGCAAAAGGGAAATTTGTTTCATATAAGATCAGCAATATATCTCCCGATGCCTCTTTTCTGGAGATGCTGGATATTCTGAATGATCAAATCATTGAGGAGGGAGGCGATCCGGTTGCCTTTGACAGTGACTGCCGGGAAGGTATCTGCGGTATGTGCAGCCTGTACATCAATGGCCGTCCCCATGGCCCCGATCATGGGATCACGGTATGTCAGATGCATATGCGCAATTTCAAGGACGGCAGCACCATCACCATCGAACCATGGCGGGCCAAGCCTTTCCCGATCATCAAAGACCTGATGGTGGACCGCTCCGCTTTTGACGAGATCATCCAGGCGGGAGGATATATCTCTGTCAATACCGGCGGTGTCCCGGATGCCAACGCCATCCCCATACCCAAGGATAATGCCGACCTGGCCATGGATGCCGCCGCCTGCATCGGCTGCGGAGCCTGCGTAGCTGCCTGTAAGAACGCCTCGGCCATGCTCTTCGTAAGTGCTTCGGTCTCTCACTTCGCTCTCCTGCCCCAGGGACGCCTGGAAGCCAAAAAACGTGTGAAAGCCATGATCGCCAGAATGGATGAACTGGGTTTCGGCAACTGCTCCAACACCGGCGCCTGCGAGGCAGAATGCCCGAAAGAGATCAAGCTTACCAATATTGCCCGGCTGAACAGGGAGTACTATGCCGCTCACCTGTGATAAACAAGATAACCTCAAACCATAAACCTGCTACAAACAAAAAAGAGGGAAAATTCCCTCTTTTTTTGTTGATAAGTTGATGAGTTGAATGGTTGATAAATTCACTACCAAATTCTTAACTCCACACTCCAAGTACTCCACACTCCAAACTTATTAAAGCCAGAATGATCGCAAAGATTTTAAGGATCAGGTAATGAATTTTTTTAACCCAGATTACGCATTAGGAAGCTAAGGATTAGCTGAACTAATGCGTTAGCTGGGGTTAACCCCGATTTAGGAGTTCACGGTTTTGGTAATAACCAAAACCGATG
>JALVJE010000188.1 GCA_027028505.1 Bacteroidales bacterium | reverse complement strand
CGGTGTTCGATGAAGTAATGCAACAACTGTTTAAGGTTCAGCAGACGCGGCCGTCCCTTGACCAGAGCAATGCTGTTTACATTAAAGGAAGACTGTAACTGAGTATACTTATATAGCTTATTCAGAATGATATTTGCAGAGGCATCCTTTTTCAGGGTAATGACGATCCGCATACCGTCGCGGTCGGATTCATCGTTGACATAAACGATCCCTTCGATCTTTTTTTCGTTGACCAGGTCGCCGATCTTGCGGATCAGCTCGGCTTTGTTGACCATGTAAGGGATCTCCGTGACGATGATCTGTTCCCGTCCGGAGGGCTTGGTCTCTATCTCTGTTTTGGCGCGTACGACGATGCGTCCCCTACCCGTTTCGAAGGCATCCCGTATGCCCTGGTAGCCGTAGATGGTCCCTCCCGTCGGGAAATCGGGACCTTTGATGTACTGCAGCAGTTCGTCGGTGGTGATGTCGGGATTATCGATCTGGGCGATGAGTCCATCGATCACCTCGGACAGGTTGTGCGGGGGGATGTTGGTAGCCATCCCCACGGCGATGCCGGCAGCGCCGTTGACCATCAGCAGCGGTATGCGCGTGGGCAGCACCGTCGGCTCTTTCAGGGTGTCGTCAAAGTTGAGCTGAAAATCCACCGTATCCTTGTCAATGTCGGCCAGCGTCTCCTCGGCTATCTTCCGCAACCGCACCTCTGTATAACGCATGGCTGCCGGGCTGTCGCCGTCGATGGAGCCGAAGTTGCCCTGCCCGTCGATGAGGGGATAGCGCAACGACCAGTCCTGGGCCATACGCACCAGGGCGTCATAGACCGAGCTGTCACCATGGGGATGGAACTTCCCCAGCACATCCCCCACGATCCTGGCGGATTTCTTGTAGGGCCTGTTGGAGAGAACCCCCATATCATACATCCCGTACAGCACACGCCTGTGCACAGGCTTCAGCCCGTCACGCACATCCGGCAAGGCCCGCGACACGATCACCGACATGGAATAGTCGATGTAGGCCGACTTCATCTCCTCCTCAATATTGATCTTGATAATGTTCTCCTCTGGCATACTTATTGATAAGATTTCCTGGTTTGAAATAATGATTTTTTAAACGCACGAAAATAGTCAATTATTCTGTATATACAGGATAAATGGAGTGTGAATTATTAACAAAAAGGTGTTCATTAAGAGAAGGAGTTTTTTCTCGGGATATGAAGTGTGTGGGATAAATATTTTATATCTTTGATTTCTGAGAAAAAACGATCTTCCGGACTCCGGAAGGGATCGATGAGGAACCAGGAGGAAACAACTATGGATGGAAAATTTTCACAAAGAATAAAGGATGTGCTTACCTACAGCAAGGAGGAGGCCATCCGTCTGGGTAATCCGTACATCGGTACGGAACATTTGTTTTTAGGCATTCTCAGGGAGGGTGAAGGCCCGGCGGTGGAGACGCTTCTCTCGCTGGGGGTGGATCTGGCCGAGATGAAGAAGACGATCGAGGGGAGCATACGCAGCGACAAGCCGCTGGACCTGAAGACGACCGACAACATCCCTCTGCTGCAGGCTTCGGAACGGGTGCTCAAGCTCGTATATCTGGAGGCCATGGCGATGAAAAATGAGGTGATCGACACGGATCATCTGTTGCTGGCGATCCTGAAGGATGAGACGTCGCTGGTGACAGCCAAGCTGCATGACCTGGACATTGACTACGAGGTGGTAAAGGATGAGGTCATGGACATCCAGACCGAGGCCTCGGCCGATTTTCCAGGCGAGGAGGAGGAAGAGGAAGAGTCGCGGGGATTCCGCGGCAGCAAAGGCAATCCCTCTCATGGCTCGGCCAAGAGCACGTCGGAGACGCCGGTGCTGGATAATTTCGGCATCGACCTGACGCGTGCCGCCGAGGAGGGCAGCCTCGACCCCATCGTGGGGCGTGACAAGGAGATAGAGCGCCTGGCGCAGATCCTCTCGCGGCGTAAGAAGAACAACCCCATACTTATCGGAGAGCCCGGGGTAGGAAAATCGGCCATCGTCGAGGGACTGGCGCTGCGCATCGTGCAGCGTAAGGTGTCACGTGTGCTTTTCGACAAGCGGGTGGTGACGCTCGACCTGGCCTCTATCGTGGCCGGCACCAAGTACCGCGGGCAGTTCGAGGAACGCATGAAAGCGATCCTCAACGAGCTGTCGAAAAACCCCGATATCATCCTCTTCATTGATGAGATACACACCATCGTGGGTGCAGGCGGCGCCACGGGATCGCTGGATGCGGCCAATATGCTGAAGCCGGCGCTGGCACGGGGCGAGATACAGTGTATCGGCGCCACCACGCTGGATGAGTACCGCCAGCACATCGAGAAGGACGGGGCTCTGGAGCGGCGTTTTCAGAAGGTGATGGTGGAGCCTACCAGCATCGAAGAGACGATGCACATCCTCCGCAACATCAAGGAGCGGTATGAGGACCATCACAACGTCATCTATACCGACGAGGCCCTGGAGGCATGTGTGAAGCTCACCAACCGCTATATCAGCGACCGCCATCTGCCGGACAAGGCCATAGACGCCCTCGACGAGGCAGGATCACGGGTACATATCACCAACATTGTGGTGCCCGACCGTATCGTGGAGATAGAGAAACAACTGGAAGAGACCAAGAAAGAGAAGGTGGAGGCGGTCAAGAACCAGAACTTCGAGCGGGCTGCCAATTTCCGCGACCGGGAGAAGATGCTGATCGACCTGCTGGAGATGGAGAAAGACAAGTGGGAGAAAGAGCTCTCAAAGAACCGGGAGATCGTTGATGAAGAGAAGGTGGCCGAGGTAGTGGCCATGATGACGGGAGTGCCGGTGCAGCGCATCGCCCAGGCCGAAGGTATGCGCCTGCTGAAGATGAAGGATGAGCTGAAAGAGAGCATCATCGGTCAGGACGAGGCGGTGCAAAAGGTGGTGAAGGCCATCCAGCGCAACCGCGCCGGCCTGAAAGACCCCAACAAGCCGATCGGATCGTTCATCTTCCTGGGCCCCACAGGTGTCGGGAAGACGCAGCTGGCCAAGGTGCTGGCCCAATACCTTTTTGACAGCGTGGATAACCTGATCCGCATAGACATGAGCGAGTACATGGAGAAATTCTCCGTCTCGCGGCTGGTAGGAGCTCCTCCCGGATATGTGGGATATGAAGAAGGAGGCCAGCTCACCGAGAAAGTGAGGAGGAAACCCTACTCGGTGGTGCTGCTCGACGAGATCGAGAAGGCCCATCCCGACGTGTATCATATCCTGTTACAGGTGCTCGATGAGGGACAGCTGACCGACAGTCTGGGACGCCGTGTCGATTTCAGGAACACCATCGTCATCATGACCTCCAACATCGGCACACGCCAGCTGAAAGAGTTCGGGCAGGGAGTCGGCTTTGCTACCAAGGCCAAGGAAGAGCGCCGGGATGATCACTTCAAGAGCATCATCCAGAAAGCGCTGAAGAAGACCTTTGCTCCGGAATTCCTCAACCGTGTGGATGATGTAGTGATGTTCAACTCGCTCTCGCGTGATGACATCCTGAAGATCATCGACATCGAGCTGGAAGGCCTGCGTCAGCGCATCACGAACCTGGGATACGAGTTCCGTATCTCGCCGGCGGCCAAGAATTTCCTGGCCGAGAAGGGTTATGACATACAGTATGGCGCCCGGCCGCTGAAACGGGCTATCCAGAAATACCTGGAAGACCCCATGGCCGAGGCGATCATCAAGGCCAACATCAAGGAGGGCGATGCCATCGTGGTGGGTTATGACAAGAAAAAGGACGGCATCACCATCCGGTCGGAGAAATCGAAAGCTATTGTTAAAAAAGAGGATAAGAAATCCCCTCCCGAAGAGAAGACAAAAGGGGATGTGGATGCTTCGAGGAATTAGGCTGCCGCGAAATTAACCCCGACAAGTCGGGTTGAAATTAGGTAGAAATTAGCTCGCTGATGCTCGCGAAATTTGCGCCTGCGGCGTGTCATTCTATACCGGTCCACACGCCGGCGAGGTCATAGCCTTCAGCCCGGGTGATCTTCACCGATCCGAAGATCCCGGGCTTTATTTTTTGTGTATTGTCCGCCTCCACGAGCACCTCCTGGTCCACCCCCGGCGAGTCGTACTGCGTACGACCTATCCAGTAGTTACCTTCGCGGCGGTCGATCAGTACCGTAAAGGTCTCCCCCACCTTCTCCCGGTTCATCTCTGCCACGATCCCTTCCTGCAGGCTCATCACCGCCTCTACCCTTTGCTGCTTCACTTTCTCCGGGAGGGTGTCACGGTAATGCCGCCAGGCATAGGTCCCTTCTTCGTGGGAATAGGCGAATACGCCCAGCCGCTCAAAGCGGGTCTCCCGCACAAAATCGAGGAGCTTGTCCATGTCTTTCTTTTTCTCGCCGGGATGGCCTACCAGGAAGGTGGTGCGCAGGGCCAGGTCGGGCACTTCGCGACGCAGCCGTTCTACCAGGCGGCGGATGGTCCGTTCGGACGATCCCCGTCGCATCCTTTTCAGCACATCATCGGAGATATGCTGGAAGGGGATGTCCAGGTAGTGACAGATATTGTCATGTTCTTTCATCAGGGATATGATCTCCCACGGGAACGCGGAGGGATAGGCATAGTGCAGGCGTATCCAGCGGAATGGCAGGGCCGCCAGCTCTTTCAGCAGTGCCGGCAGCATCTGCCGTCCGTAGATGTCGCGGCCGTACCAGGTAAGGTCCTGGGCGATGAGGATGATCTCCCTGACCCCGCGGCCGGCGAGCCAGGCGGCTTCGCGCAGGATCTCCTCCATGGGCCGGGAGACATGTTTCCCGCGTATGGCGGGAATGCTGCAGAAAGCACAATGACGGCTGCAACCTTCCGAGATCTTCAGGTAAGCATAATGGGACGGCGTGGTCAGCGCGCGTTGCGTGAGCAGGTCGTAATGGTAATTGGCGCCGGCGTCACGGACGATCTGCGCCAGGTCGTTCACGCCGTAGTAACTGTCCACTGCGGGGATTTCCTGCTGCAGCTCGTCGCGGAAACGCTGCGACAGGCATCCCATAACGATCAGACGGTCGATCTCTCCCCTTTTGCGGGCCTCGGCAAAGCGCAGGATCATCTCCACGGACTCCTCCTGGGCATCGCGGATGAAGCCGCAGGTGTTGATGATCACCGTGCCGCCCTTCACCTCTGCAGGATCATGCTGTGTCTCCATGCCGGCCGCCTCGAGCTGGCGCAGCAACACCTCCGAGTCGACCGTATTCTTGGAACAGCCGAGGGTGATGACAGAGATGCTCTTTTTGGACATCAGAATGAGGGGTTATCAGCTTCCGGAGGGGAAGAGAGAGTTGACGAACACCTTCTTATCGAAGGAGCGCAGGTCTTCAAGTCCCTCTCCTATGCCGATGTATTTCACAGGGATGCCGAATTTATCGGAGATACCGATGACGACGCCTCCTTTGGCGGTACCGTCGAGCTTTGTGACGGCCAGGCTGTTGACCTGGGTCACTTCGGTGAACTGTCGGGCCTGCTCGAAGGCATTCTGGCCAGTGGAGCCGTCCAGCACGAGGAGGATCTCATGCGGCGCTTCGGGGATCACCTTCTGCATCACCCTTTTGATCTTGCCCAGTTCGTTCATGAGGTTGACCTTGTTGTGGAGCCGTCCGGCGGTGTCGATGATAGCCACATCGGTGTTGTGGGCCTCTGCCGAGCGGAGGGTGTCGAACACCACCGAGGCGGGGTCGGAGCCCATCTGTTGTTTGACCAGGGGCACCCCCACCCTGTCGGCCCATACCTGTAACTGATCGATGGCAGCGGCACGGAACGTGTCGGCAGCCCCGAGCACTACCGAGTATCCTTTCTTTTTATACTGATGGGCCAGCTTGGCAATGGTAGTGGTCTTGCCCACGCCGTTGACGCCCACCACCATGATAACATAAGGACGCGGCAGCCCCTCCAGGCTGAAGTCCATACCCGCAGCGGCGGGCTGCTCCTCGAGGAGGGCCGCGATCTCCTCGCGCAGGATCCTGTTCAGCTCATTGACGCCGAGATACTTATCCTTCGAGACCCTCTTTTCGATGCGTTCGATGATCTTCAGGGTAGTGTCCACCCCCACATCCGAAGTGATGAGCACCTCCTCGAGGTTGTCCAGCACCTCGTCGTCGACGGTGGACTTGCCGGCTACAGCACGCGAAAGCTTCTTAAAAACACTCTCTTTGGTCTTTTCCAGACCTTCTTCCACGCTTTTCTGATGCTCGTCCGTTGCTGCCGCAGGCGCCTGTACTGTTTCTTCTTTGGTTTTTTTCTTAGAGAAAAGTCCCATAACGGGTCTGTCATAAATGAAAGTACGAAGATAAACCCAAAATCAGCAATACAAAATCGTAAGCGCTTTTCATTGCTGATCGATCAAGGATTTCATCGGTTTTGGCTTTCACCAAAACCGTGAATTCCTAGATCGGGATTAATCCCAGCTAACACATTAGTTCAGCTAATTCTTAGCTTCCTAATGCGTAATCTGGGATAAAAAAAGCTTCCCTTCTGAGGAAGCTTTTCATGATAAGGCAGTTATTTTTTACTTCTTACTGGCGAAGAAATCTTTCACATGCTCTCTGTTGATGATCTCTTCCTGGAAGGTATAGGCTCCTGTTTTTTTGGATTTCACAAAGCGGATGGCTTTGGTGAAGGAGTGTCCTTCTCCTGTTTTCAGTGTTGCGACAACTTTCTTGGCCATAACTCAATTATTTTATCTCCCGGTGGAGGGTGTAACGTTTCAGAATGGGGTTGTATTTCCTCAGCTCCAGTCTTTCCGGAGTGTTCTTTCTGTTCTTGGTGGTGATATAGCGGGATGTTCCGGGCATGCCGCTCTCTTTATGCTCGGTACACTCCAGGATCACTTGTATTCTGTTTCCTTTTTTTGCCATGATCGTTCAGATTAGTATGATTGGATGTATCCTTTTTCCTTGGCTTCGCGCAGGGCTGTGCTCAGTCCTTTCTTGTTGATGGTGCGGATCCCTGCTGCCGACACCTTCAGGGTGATCCAGCGATCTTCCTCAGCGAGGTAGAATTTCTTATCAAAAAGATTGGGATAAAATTTCCGCCTGGTCCTTCTCTTCGAATGGGAAACATTGTTCCCTGAGATCACCTTCTTTCCTGTTATTTGACAAACTCTCGACATCTTTCCAGCTTTGTTGTTATATGCATTTTCAAAAGTGAGCGCAAAATAAGACATTTCTGTTCAAAAAAACAAATGATTCCTTAAGATTTTTCCGAAGATCCTGTTCTGCAGGTTCTGCACAGGTGTCTGTTGTATAACATTACCTAAAGTTCAGATCTCATTGAGCAGGGTTTTCCTCAAGAGGTTCAGGGAAGTATAGCTGGCTCTCTCGATATTCTCGGAGCGGGTAAAACCGAAGACAAATTTTTCTGCATGTGTTTTGTCAGGGGATGCTACAGCGATCCATACCGTACCTACGGGCTTCTCGGGGGTCCCTCCTGTGGGACCGGCGATGCCCGAAATGGCGACAGCATAGTCGGTATCCAGCAATTTTCTGGCTCCGGCGGCCATCTCTTCGACGGTCTCGCGGCTCACCGCCCCATGCGTCTGCAATGTTCCGGGGCGCACCCCCAGCACTTTCTCTTTGACTTCATTGGCATAAGAGACGACCGATCCCCTGTAGTAGTCGGAGGCTCCCGGCACGGAGGTGATCAGATGGGCCACCATGCCCCCTGTGCAACTCTCGGCGGTGGCCAGGGTCTGTCCCTTTTCCCGCAGCAGGTCGCCCACGATCTTTTCCAGGGTATCTCCGTTGCGGCCATATACATATTCCCCTACCCTTTTGAGCATCTCCTTTTCCAACTCTGCCACCTCCGTTTTCAGTTTCTCCAGCGAATCCCCTTTGGCTGTCAGGCGCAGCCGCACCCTGCCGGCCGAAGGCAGATAAGCCAGCTTAATATGGGACGGCAGGCTCTTCTCAAAATCCTCCAGCAGGCTGGAAAGATGCGCCTCAAAAGTCCCATAAGTCAATAAAGTACTATGGTATATAGAGGGTAATTTGAACTTATTCTTTAATTCAGGTAAAACGTATTTCTCCATGATGCCCATCATCTCTTTGGGCACACCGGGCATGGAGACCAATACTTTGTCGTCCTTTTCGAACCACATGCCGGGGGCGGTACCCCACTCGTTAACAAAGGCCCGGCACTTATCGGGCACGTACGCCTGTCCTTTGATCACCTCTGTCATTTGGATGTTGCGCACAGCCAGTCTTTTTTCCACAGAGGCCAGCACCTCCCTGTTGAGGACCAGCTTCGAATCAAAGAACTCTGCCAGGGTTTTCTTGGTGACGTCATCGCTGGTAGGTCCCAGGCCTCCGGTGACCAGGACGATCTCAGCACGGCCGAGCGCTTCCTCTACGGCTTTCAGGATATGCTCCCTGCTGTCGGAGATGGTGGTGATCTGAAAAACCGTGATCCCGGCAACATTCAGCTTCTCGGCCATCCAGGCCGAATTGGTATCAACGATCTGCCCGATCAGGATCTCGTCCCCGATGGTAATGATCTCTGCTTTGATCTCCATAGGATAAAAATTTTTACAAAGATAACCGGAAAACACGTTGGCTGTTCTTTTATTACCACCACGTTTCCATTTGTATTCCGAAAGAGAGCCCTTTGTTGGTGGCGGGGAAAGAGTACGGAGCCACAAGGCCTACGAACTCATCCGACCAGGTGGACCAGGTAAAATAGGCACGGAGGGCGGGGCGGCTGAGGAATTTGTTGACAGGTGTGAGCTGGGGCGCCAGGGTAAACTTGCCCAGGGTGCCCCTGTTGATGCCTTCCTGCCTCGTGTAGTCCATGCCGGCTTCGGCCACCAGGGAAAAATAGCGGGAGAAATGGTACATGGGCCGGAAACCCAGCGAGAACCAGTCGAGGATGCCGGAGACGGACATGCCGTTATCCAGCCGCTGGTATTCGGTCAGGGCCATGAGCGAGAACCGGGGACTCATGTTCACCCGCAGATCGTTGAGCACCCGGAAACGCCACATGCTGTTCACCTTCACCAGGTCGCCGGGATTGACGATCAGGCCGTTGGGACGCACCATGGTGGCTTTGTAGTTCTCTGCAGCCCCTGTGCCGTAGAAGATGTTGAAGGTGTTCATTCCTCCCCCTCTCAACGGAAGGAAATAGAATAATCCAGCCGACCATCCGTAGCTGCTCTCCGTAGCGAAAGTCCCTTCATTGGTGACGACCGTATCACCGGTGAAGTGGGAAACATCAAAAGTAAAAGAGAATTTCCCTCCCAGTCCTTTGACCTCGTAGAGGCGCAGATCAAGGGTGGTTTTGTTCAGGACGAAATAGTTCTGGGGATAAACATTCCCGTTCGACTGCAGGTCATCGATCGATCCCCCGAGGAAGGCCACTGCAAACCTTACAGACTCTCCAAAGGCTATGTCCTCCACGCCTCCGCCGAAGCCGGACATATCGCGGTACCAGAAATCGATCAGGTGGTTGTCATAGCGGTCGTAGAAACGCTGGCCCGCCCAGAAGGTCATGCTCTTCTGGCGAGGGAGCAGACCGTTCATACGTACGTATGCTTCACGGACGGTCATGGTGGTGGTGAAAGCATTGCTCTTGCTGGTGGGGGTCACAAAAGCAAAACGCACATTGGTCTCAAAATTGACCTTGTTCTCATCACTGGTCTTGTAACCGAACATGGTCTCCACATATGCCTCCGCCTCATTGCCCAGGCGGTACTTCCCCTCTGCATTGGGGGCTTTGAAAACATCCATGGGCTTGCCATTTCCGTCCACCCCAAAGCCTGAGCGCATATACCCCCCGAAAAGAAAATTACTGACCTGAGCCCCGGCGCTGCCGGTAAAAAGAATAGTAAGGAATATCAGGAAAAGGGAGCGTTTTAGCGTATCCATGGCAGTCGTTTTTGGGTTTATTTCCAAATATAAATCCAAAATCAACAATATAAAAACACTGGCACTTTTATAAACACTTTGGTCAGGGATTTCTTCATTCGGATTTCTCACCCAGACCTTGAACAACTATATCAGCTTTAATCATGCTGTTGTTTTGTTTTTTCTCCACTCTTTTATAAAAAGGGAACCCAGATAAATGAAGATCGTGAGATAGGCTATATCCAGAGCCAGGCAGGCTGCCGGCAGCCCATGATCTTTCAGGAGAAATGCCAGGAGAAGTGCATTGACGGTCAGACCAGATAAAGACTTGATGATCAGGACATTCATTTTCCCAATAGCTGAAAAATAATGGCCAATGACATTGGCTACGGCAACGGCCAGGATACCTGGGGTAAGGTAAAGAACAAGCGGCCGGATCCCGGAAAAATCGTGTCCAAAGATGAAAAGATAGATATGATCCGGGATGAGCACAAGGAGAGCCAGCGCCGGCACGGTGAGCAGGAAGGAGGTACGGATAGCTTTGACTGTCAAGCGGATGCGCTCACGGTGTACTGAAGTGTTCAGTACGTCGGCATAGAGCAGGGCCGAGATGCTTTTACCGATGATCCAGACAGCTTCCGTGACAGCCACTGCTACCGAAAAAAGCCCCAGCTCCTCCAGCCCCAACCATGAGGAGATGAGGAAATAGGCCAGACGGTAATTGAGGAACTGCAGGAAATAGCTCAGCTCACTCTTTGTGCCGTAAGAGGTCATGCTTTTCAGGAGGCTTTGCTCTTTTTTCTCGCGGCGGATATCTGCCCGCCGCAGGGTCAGCAGACCCAACACCCATACCGTTCCGTAGGCCAGGAACCAGGAGATAAAGTAAACCCGCAGGCGGGTGATGCCGGCCACATAATAGCCGGTAAGCAGGAAGAGGATCAGCAAGACCGGAGGGAGGACCATCATCAGATTATAGAGGCGTATATTGTTCTTTCCCAGCCAGTAAAAAGAGATGCTGGTGGCCAGGGAGTTCAGCAGGGCGATGCCCGCCAGCAGGAAAAAATACTGAAAGCCCTGTATCAGCGAGAAGATCAGGGCCCCTGCCAGGGAGGTGAGGAGGGCTCCTCCCCAGGCGGCCGCAAAAAGCCTCCTTCCTCCGTGCCGGGGCGTGTGATAGGCTACCGTAGCCCCGGCAAAGATATTGTTCAGGATCACGATGATCGCTACATCGGCCATGATCAGAGCGATCAGCCCTCTCCCCTCACTGCCCCATACCCGGGCCGTAAAGACCACCAGCAGGAAGTTGATCGCCAGGGCAGACGAACGGGCCAGAATGGTGGAGAGGGTTTTTTTCGAAAGGATCATGAGGTAGTTTGTTTATTCAGAAAAGCGATGAGATCGTCCTTCACCAGCGCCCAGTTGTATTTCTGCTCCGCCAGCCGCCGTGCGTTTTTACAATGGGTGAGATAAAGTTCCTCATCATCCAGATATCTTTCGATGAGCCGGACGATCCCGGCGGTATCCCCCGGCTCGGTTAAAAATCCAAAACCACTGATATCCACCTCTTTGCGTATAGCTTTCAGATCGCTATAGATGACCGGACGTCCGAAAGCCGCATAATAAAAGATCCGGATCGGCAGACAACGCTGGTTCTCGGGATCGGTAGCGCGAAGATCCAGGAAAAGGTGGGTGTCCCTGATCGCCTCCAGATAATCTGCAAAAGGCATGAAAGAATCAAATGTGGTCGCTACAGATGGTGGAAGAGCGGCGATCTTCTCCTTCATGAGCTGCTGTTCTTTCTCATCAGCATACCAGCCGATCAACCTGATGCGGATACGCAAATAAGGTCTTTTTCCGGCCAGGACTTTCACCACATCCAGGAAATGACCGAACCCTTTCTCCCGGCTCAGTTTGCCGCTGTAGGTCAGGAACAGCTTATCCTTCGGAGCAGTTGGCGGCTTATACGGTATGTATCGAAGATCGGGCCAGTAAGGGAGAAAAATATGATCTTTTTGCAGGAAAAGACGGCGGAAAGGACGGCTTTTGTACCATTCGCCGAAGATAAAAGCATCCGTGCGTATCCCGGCCAGCACATTGTAAAACAGGTAACCCGGAAATACGAGCAGACGCTCTAACCAGCTATGTGCAACCAGATCCTTTTTGGAAGGATACCATTCCGTAACATCATAAATGATCCGGAAAGAGGATCCTGATGTTTTCCTGAAGTGCCGGGCCGTATGGACAGCAAAAGGATCGGCACAGATCACCACATCGGGCGTAACCTGGTGCAGGATCTTCAGGAACTGTTCCTTTCTTTTTTTTCTGGAAAGCCTGTTGCCATCCAAAGAATGTATGACCACGCCCTTTTCTTCCGTACGCTCCTCCCCTCCGCGGCTGCTGATCACCACAGGACAATGACCGGCCTCCGCCAGGGTCATGGCCATGTGAAAGAAGATGCGGTCATCCCGGGGAAGATGGCGGGAAGTTAGAAAAACAACGGTCATAAAAAGCGTTTTCTTTCAGAAAAAACGAAAATAGGAATTATATCATTGTGCCGGAGCAAAAGAGAAAAGAATCTGAAGAAAAATTCAGAAATTGTTACCTGTTGACAAACAGTTGTTTACTATTTCTTCTATTTTTGCTTTCCCAAAACCTTACGTATAGCTTTCCATAAAATTATATTTTTAGGCGCAAATAACAGAAAAGATGGAAAAAAGGTGGCTGTCACTTTTCCTGGTTTTTTTCCTGTCACCGGTGATCCTGCTGTTTGCGCAGGACGACAGCAAACCTGTCCTGCGGACAGGCCACGGGACAGCCGGATTTGTTTTTGACGGTATCGTAAATGATCCTTGCTGGAAGCATGTGGATTCCATCCCCAACCTCACCATGGTGGAGCCGACAGAAGGGGCTTCCCCGACTTTCCCCACAGTGGTAAAGATCCTGGCCACGGAAAAGGAGATCATTCTGGGTGTCGTATGCTATGACAACGAACCGGATAAGATCGTGGCCTATTCCAAAGCCAGGGACTCTTATCTGCGGGGTGAGGATTATGTCAAATTTGTTTTTGACACATACCGGGACGGTCGTACGGGATATGTGTTTGCCGTCAATCCCGACGGGGCCCGTTACGATGCCTTGTCGGAAAGGCATGGGGAGCACGAGAACCAGAACTGGGACGGCATCTGGGATGCCAAGGTACACCGCGGGCCCAACTACTGGTCGTTGGAGGTACGTATCCCGGTACGTACCATGACCTTTGGCAAGGATCTTCATTCGTGGGGTTTCAACATAGAGCGCCGTATCCAGCGGCTGCAGGAGACCGACCGCTGGAGTGGTGCCCGCATGGACTATTCCGTGGCCCAGGTGATCGTGGCCGGTCTGCTGGAGGATCTGCCTTCTTTCACGCTGGGTCTGGGACTGACCATCAAGCCCTCCCTGGTGGGGGATATCAGCCGGCAGGCCGGTGAGAACCGGGTCTACGACTGGAAGCCCAGCCTGGACATGATCCAGCGCATCACCCCTGAGATCACGGCCCAGCTGACCCTCAACACCGACTTTGCCGAGACAGAGGTAGATACACGCCGCACCAACCTGACGCGTTTCTCCCTGTTCTTTCCGGAGAAAAGGCAGTTCTTCCTGGAGGGAGCCGATATCTACTCTTTCGGGCTGGGGCTGTCTCCCCGAACCCTTCTTCCTTACAACAGCCGTCGTATCGGCCTGTACCATGGCGAGGAGGTGCCGCTGGTCGTAGGAGGCAAGATCAACGGCAAGGTGAACAAGACCAATTTCGGGGCACTCGTGACCCATATGGGCAAACTGGACACCACCCTGTCCCCTACCAACCTGGGGGTGGTCAGGGTCAAACAGAATATCCTGAAAGAGTCGACGGTGGGCATGATCGCCACGATGGGAGATCCTTCCGGGCTCAGCGGCAGCGCTATGGCAGGCGTAGATTTTACCTATCGTACCAGCCATTACCGGGGAGATAAAAACCTCCTGGCAGGCGTATGGGGCCTGTACAACTGGCGCGAAGACCTCACCAACGACCGGGCGGCCTATGGTTTTACGGTGGATTATCCCAACGACAAATGGGATATTTACGGTGCCTTCCGGCGGGTGGGATCCCAGTTCAACCCCTCACTGGGGTTCGTGCCCCGGCGGGGTATCTATGCCTATTCTCTTTCTGTTGACTATATGCCCCGGCCGAAAAATATCAAGTTCATCCGCCAGTTCTTCTTCGAATCCTACTATTCCCTGATCACCGACCTGAACAGTCACTGGGAGAGTTATACGGTCTTCACAGCTCCTTTCCATTTCCGGGCTGAGAGCGGCGATCGTTTTGAGTTTAACCTCAAACCGGCCGGGGAGTTCCTGGACGAGCCTTTCGAGATCTCCCCCGGCGTGGTGATCCCCCCGGGAGGGTATCACTGGCTGCGTTCGCGTGTGGAGCTGGAAACCGCTACCAAACGGCCGGTGAACGGCCAGATCACTTACTGGTATGGCGGCTTCTATGAGGGGTGGCTCGACCAGATCGAACTGCAACTGTCCCTGCGTCCTTTCTCCTGGATGGTCATAGAGCTGAACTATGAACGGAACATTGCCAAAAATCTTGTCAACGATCCGGACAATGATTTTGACCAGAGCCTGTTCGGCGGACGCCTACAATTGAATTTCTCTTCCGATCTGCAGCTCACCTCTTTCATCCAATATGACAATATGAGCAGGTCGATCGGTACCAACACCCGTTTCCGCTGGACCTTCACACCCAAAGGGGATCTCTTTATCGTTTACAACCACAATGTAGCGCAGCAGGACATCGAGGACCGGTTCGGCTTCCAGTCCAACCAGATCATTGCCAAGTTGACGTATAGTTTCTGGTTGTAACGGTACGGATCCGGTGTGTTTTTTCCCTATTTCTTACGAAAGAAAAATATACCCAGGCCGGTGATCAGGATGATCCCCAGGAAGAGGCCGGTATAGAGCAGGGTGTTCTTCAGGGTTTTTGAGGGTCCTGAAACTGTGGCAGGTGTTTCCTGCCGTTGTTTTGTTTTTCCCAGGACTTTGTCCAGATCGACAGTACGAGGGGCGAAGGTAAGCGCTTCATCGACGGTGGTCGTAGGCTCTTTGGAGAGGATCTTGCTCATCTCCGAGAGGATCATGGGGTTACCGGCATCGAATCCCAGCATATCGGCCACTTTTTGTCCCATCCTTTCCGTCCACTGCAGGGGGATGGATCTTATCAGCAGGGGACTCAGGTCGATACCACATTCACAGTCGGTGCCCAGCATGACCAGCTGGTTGAGGATATGGTCGGTGGTGATCTCTTTCCCTTTCAGGGGGGCTCCCACCAGACGACCCCGGCCATAGAGGATCATCACATACGATTCCGGGGCAGCCGGATCCAGCCCTGCCGCACGCATGACCACCTCCTCTTCCTTCCTGCGGGAGGCTGGCACAAGGATCTTCATGATCTGTTCGCTTACGGACTTGTCCAGGGTAGGCGCCAGCTTTCTGAACTGTTCCAGGGCATCTTCCACCTTTTGATCTGTCTCCCGGTCATTCCTTTCATAAAAACAGACCACGAAAGCAAAAACATTGCCTATCTGTTGTTCCAGGGTTCGTTGCAGGGGAGAGAAGAGCATCCTCTCATAGAAAGCATCTGTCTCGCCGGCCACAGAGACCGTTTTCCTGGCAATGGTGATGCCCCGGGTGTTCAGCAGGGAGATCACGCCGTTCTTCAGGCCGCTCTTCTGCGCGATCCTGTATCGTATGTTGGTGGTCCCGGACATATCCTCCGCCACCCTGACAAAATCCTCGAACAGGTCTTTGCGGGCCACCGTGTCCACCTCCAGTTGCATGATGTAGGTCTGCAGTTGCAGGGGTGTATAGCCGATCTCACGGATGGTGAAACGGCATGCCTGCAGAGGGCCCGCGACCATGCCCATGAGCAAAAAGAAAAACACCGTCTTTTTCATCTTCACATCTTTTCTCCCGGCTGTATCAATGATACAGCGCCTCTTTCCCGATCCCTGTTTTCATAAAGGAGGGTCCCTCCCATTCCGCTTTCAGGGCCAGACCCGTCACGGTCTGGAAGAACCCCAGCCTGAAAGCGTGCAAACCGGCCTGTAACGGGATCTCGCCGGAGATCTCCCGGGCGCCGTGGGTGCCGTTGTTATCCACCACTTTCTTTCCGTCGATCCACAGGACACTCCCGTCGTCGCTGGTAACATAGAACTTATAGATCCCATCGTCCGGCACACGGATATACCCGTCAAAGAGCAGGGCAAAATGCTCATCCTTAACGGCCGGATCCACAGATATCTTTTTGACTACCTCTTTTTTCAACAATTGCAGGCTGTCAAAAGCCGGTACAACGGTCCAGACACCCTCGTAATAGCTGACATGGATACCGGGGGCAACATCTTTACTGACAGCCGGCAGTAGGTCGGGAATGTCGATCACGGCGCTGGCCGTTTCGCTGACATATTCCTTCCCGTCCGGATCCTTCCAGACCGTGATGGCTTTCACAGCCGTCTCCTTGTCGATCCGTATAGTATCCCTGTACTCTGGTGATCTTTTGTCGGGTTCCGACCCGTCCAGTGTGTAATGAATGATCCCGGTATGCCCCACTCTCCTGAGTACCACGGCTCTTTTTCCGTCGTTGATCGCATTTTGGGGGATTATGATCGGTTTGGGCCGCAGTCTTTCAAAATAACGGGCCCGCCGAAGTTTCACCTCTTTACCACTCTTCATCGTATAGAAAGCCAGGCGCACTTCCGTGTTTTTATCCAGCAGCAGGGGTTTCTCATAGCGGGGAGACTCTTTGTCCGGATCGGTGCCGTCGAGGGAATAATGTAATTCTCCTTTTACGCCCTCTTTCACGATCATACGCACCGTCAGTGTATCCACGAACCTGCCGTCACCGCGGAACAGGAACATCACAGGGGTTCTGTATTTCGGGGCCATGACCATGGAGGTCTCATACCAGGTGCCGCAGGAGCATCCTCCGCCCCCTTCGGGGGAGAGTACCATACCCAGCGCCGGGATGGTGCTGATCCAGCAGTCGGGACGCAGCCGCTCCCATTTGGAGAATTTACGGGTGTCGAAGTTGAACTGTGTCACGCTGCCACCGCGGTAGAATACACTTTGTTCGGAGAGAGCATAAGAAGCACAGCCGTGACCTGCCTTGGGCACGTCGTAGCCGATGCGTTCGCCGGTATCCATACGGAAAAGGCCGGGCTTGAGCATCAGGCGGTTGCCGGCGATGGCCGGTCGCGAGAGATGCCCCCCGTGGTTATCCGAAGGCCAGCGCATGCCGTTCTTCCATTTCAGCGATCCGTCACGGATATCGTAATTATAGAGATAATAAGTGCCTTTCCAGGAGGCTACCGTCACCAGGAGGCCGTTGCCAGCAGCCATATAGTAAGCTGCCACACCGGGCTTGTTGTCGATGGGCTCTCTCCACAGCACCTTACCGTCTTTCAGGTCGAGGCTGACAAGGTACAGTTTTTTAAAGATCCCTTCTCCCCCTCTTTTGCGGTCGGTAAGCTGCACACTGCCCGACTCTACAAAAAAGGCTTTCCCCTGGTAGAGGGTGATGGTTGAGTTGATGATCATATTGGGCGCATGGTTGTATGTCCACCGCACCTTTCCTCCTCCCTGGGGCATGCCAAAGAGGGTATAGCTCATCACTTTGTCGGTCTCGGGGCCGTGGGTCTCGTCATACCATCCCCAACCGCCGTAGAAAGAGACGAAAGCGCTGTGGCGCGGGATGGTGCTGCCCACCAGTACCGAGGGTAGCTGATCGTCGTAGTTATCTACGTAGGCAGCTACGTAGCCCCAGTCATACTTTCCTGCAGTGTTCCCCGGCACCTTCACCTCATTAACCACCTGTCCTGATCGCTGGTCCAGCACCAGCAGCTTGTCTCCGGCCACGGCATAGAGATATTGCTTGTCGGCAGCCCAGTTGGCACAGTCGCGCACCACGTTCATGCGTATCATGCCGGGGATGACGCGTGTCCACAGGATCGTACCGTTGTAGGCATCTATGGCGACGATGCGCTCCAGTCCCTGTACGAAGAGCTTGCCGTTGATGGCCAGGGGCGAGGGCTTGCGGCCGTTGCGGTCGGCCTGGAAACGCGGTCCGGGCCTGCCCATCCACTGTATCTCAAACTCGTCGCTGGCGGTGCTGCCCCACATGCTGGCACCCCCGAAAGCGCTGTTGTCGGCCGTTCCATACTGTGCCGTCCATACCCCCTGGTCTTCCGGGGCTTTCTTTTTCAGGAGGATGGCCTGGCCCCCTGCAAAGGGCACGATCTCCTCCGACACCTGCCACAGGTTATTGGCGTTGTTGGTTTTTTCCATGTAGGCCCGGGCCAGCTCCTCCTTCTCCTGACCGGACATATAAAAAGCCAGACCGTGAGGTGCCGTAAGACGGATCACCTCTTCGGCATTTTCATCTTCCACATTACAGACGACCAGATCGGCCAGGTCGCTCTGCACAGGGATGTTGTTGAGATCCTTAACGGGATACGCCGAGAGGCGGCGGCCGTAGATCCCCTCCTCGTTCAGCGCTTTCCGGAACTCCCGTATCTTTTTCTCCGAAGGATCCATTACCACCACATTCAGAGCGGTACCATCCGCCAGGGCCACCGGCAGGGAGCCATCCCCCAGCCCCAGCACCAGGCAAAAACCTTTGTACATGCCGGTGACCTTCAGGATATCCTTGCCTCTGCGAAAGGCTTCCCCCTCTTTCTTCCATCTGGCAGGTGCCTGCACCTTTTCATGGGAAAAATTGAAGAAGTTGTCATAATCATACAGCGTAGATACCTTTCCATCTCCCTCGATCCGGTACCGGTACACGAAATTCTTCCTCACGGGGATCTCAAATCGGTGTCCCGTACCGGCCACCTTCTCCCGGAAAATACGCCTGATGATATTGTTGTTGGAATACCAGTATACCTTGCAAGCCACAGGCTTATCCGTCCGGAAATCCAGAGCCACATGATCTTTGTCCACGGTGGTGATATAAGGTCCCGAAGCAAAAGTGAGGGAGTCGGCCGGGGTCTTGTCGAAGGTCTTCCATCCTTTGGGCAGGTTGTTCGATGCCTGCAGGTTGTTTTTACCGTTCCGGCTGAAGCAGTAGATCTTCCCTTCGCCGGTGGAGACAAAGAGGGAACTGTCGCCGGCGGCCATGGCATATACGGTTCCCTCGATATGTCCTTTCCAGAGCGGGCGACCGTGGGTGATGGAGAGTGCATAGACCGTATCGGTGGCACCGGCGAAAAGGACTGTGTCGGCCATGATGATCCGGTGTGCATAATAGGTCTTCTGCACCCACAGCACCTGTTTGGTCTTGCGGTCGTAAGCCGAGATGGCATTGTCGGAGAGCACGTAGCTTTTTCCGCCGGACACCACCATCTCTTTACCACCTTTGAAGGACATGTATTCCGGTTTTGCTTTGGACGGTTCCAGATCGACGATCGACTTGTAGCGGGAGGTGAGGGCATGGACGATATGATCGTCGGGGGTGACGAGCACGAAGCATCCTCCGTCGCCCGGCAGCTGTCCTTCGATCTCGCCGGTAGCACGGTCGATGAACACGGGCGAGATCCGCCCCTGCGGCTGTATGAGACGGTCGCCCGAAGAAGCCATAGCGCCTTCGAAAGTGACATTCTCCACCTCATGCACCCAGGTGCCTTTTTTTCCTGTCTTGCCGGTGCGGACATCCAGGGCACAGAGGTAACTCTTTTTCCACGGGATGAGCGAAGCCCCGAAATAGGCGATGCCATCCTCAACGAGCACGCCCGTGCGTACCGGCCAGAAAGAGATCAGCCGGCCGTTGTTAAGGATCTTCCGGTCCGACTTTGAAGGACTGTACTTCCAGATCAGCTTGCCGTTCTCAGCATGGATGCAATAGACATATCCGTCGTCGGATCCGAACCATAATCTTCCGTTTTGATAAGTGGGTGCGATACGTATGGGTCCACCGGTCATAAAGCTCCACTCCTCTTTGCCGGTACGTGTGTTGAGGCAGTGGAGGGCATCGTCGGATGTGGAGCCGTACCATAGCCGTTCCCCTACGATCACGGGACTGTAAGCCAGGTCATAATCCCGCATTGAGGGCAGGGGACCACTGAGGGCATAAGCATCCAGCCGCGCCGGTCCGTACCAGGCCGGCACAGGCGCCTGGGGGGCCTGATACACCCATTTGAGGCCGAACGTATTGTCAAAGATCGCAACCGGCGTAACAGCACTGCGGTAGTTATCGCGTTTGAACTGGGGCCAGTCATTGTCCGTCACTTCCGGAGCCCTGTGACAGGCCGTGATGAGCAGCAGCGAGAGCAGAGAAAAAATGAAGAAGATACGTTTCATAGGGGTGGGATTGTTCCGTTTATTTTTCTGTTAAAAGTGATCCTTTTTCCATGTGCAGGATGCGTGAGGCAACCCTGTCGGCGTCGTTGTCATGGCTGACCATTACGACCGTTCCACCTTCAGCGTGGAAGCGTGCCAGCCTTTCGGTCACGATGTGTGCGTTGGCAGGGTCCAGGTTACCGGTAGGCTCGTCGGCCAGGATGATCTCCGGCCGGCTCAGGAGAGCCCGTGCCAGGGCTACCCGCTGCTTCTCCCCTGCTGACAGCTCGGAGGGCTTGTGATGAAGGCGTTCTGCCATCCCCAGCGAGGCTGCCAGCTCACGGGCCTCTTGTTCAGGGTCGGTGACGGTATGCATGTGCTGCGCCACCAGGATATTCTCCAGCACACTGAGGTAAGGCAGCAGGTAATACGACTGGAAGACATAACCGATATGCTCCGCGCGATAGCGGGTCCTTTCACTGTCAGGGATCGCATAGAGGGAGACATCGTCATGGTACACCTCCCCGGAGGAGGGGGTGAGCAGTCCTCCCAGCAAGAAGAGCAGGGTTGATTTCCCCGAGCCGCTGGGACCTTTGATCACCACAAAGCTGCCTCTCTCCACCATGAGATCCACGCTGTTCAGGGCGATCACCTCCTGACGGCCTCTGCGGAATATTTTTGTCAGGTTCTCAGTGCGGATCATCATCATTCTTCTTTAAGCATTACGGCCGGTTCGCGGCTTATGGCCAGCATGACGGGGATCAGCGAGGCGATGGCCGCAAACAGGGGCGCCAGCAGCAACGACCATCCCAGCAGGCTGTAGACCGGTTTCACGGAGGAGGCGGTCACCTTGAATACCTGCGGGCCGTAAGCCAGCGCCAGCCAGGTGCCCAGGGCAAAACCCAGCACCGCTCCCAGCAGGCCCATCCCCGCCACACGGGCGAAGAAAAGAGCTGTGATACGTCCGGTGCGGAAGCCCAGGGCACGCAGGATGCCTATCTCCTGCGAGCGTTGCATCACGTTGATCATAGAGATCGTGCCCACCCAAAGAGCCGTGACGATGAGCAACACCGGCAGGAGGACGGCAAAGAAATTGTCCAGCATCTTGCGCTGCCGTTCGCGGGCCACGGCGATGGTACGGTTCATGATCACCTTGGCATCGGGCAGGTCGGCCTGCAGCTGCCGCCGCAGATCGCCCAGCGGATCGTCCCCTTCGGCCGAGCAGACACAGTTGAGCGCCATGATCTCGCTGATGACCCCCTCCTTGTGCAGGAGATGCTGCAGATCGTTCAGGTCAAAATAGAGCCGTATATCATCCTCCGAGCCGGTCTCGGCCAGGGTGCGCTCCACGACATAAGTCTTCCCGAGGATGGAAAGGGTGTCCCCCCGGCGGATCTTCCGCGCTACGGCGATCTCATAGCCCACATACACCTTACCCGGCGGAACGGCAAAGATCATCTTGGTGCGTTTCTTTCCTTTGGGGTTCAGCTCGTCGGGCGAGATGCCGGTGAGGATCACGTCCAGCCCCTCCCAGCGGATGCGCTGATGCAGCGTGGCCGTGAGATGGGCATAGTAGATGGCCTTTTTGTCCACCAGCACGTTCACATACTTCTGCGGCATGGTCCTTTGGGAATACCCCCGTATCCAGAAATCGTTCATATTGGTGGAATCGGGGATGATACGCAGGTTGAAGCCCATGTCACGGGTGAGGATACGTGTCTCGTTCTGCGAGGCTTTGGTCATGATAACAAAAAAGACCACCACCGCCACGGCCGTGATCATCCCCAGTGTCCCCAACAGAAAATTCCACCTGCGATAAACGATCTCCCTCAAAAAAAGCATTCCCACAAAAGCTGTTATGATCCCACAAAGATACAAAACCTGAACATCCTGCCTTCAGGAATATTTTCTTTCTCTTCTTAAAACTTCACTTTGATCCCTCCGCGGAAGATGCGGCCGTTGTCGGGCCATCCCGGGACGGTCTGATAGTGCCGGTCCAGCATGTTGTGCACTTCTGCAAAGAAACGAACATTCCGCTCTCTGCCCACGCGGTATCCGGCCGTGAGGGAGAGATCGAAAAAATCGCCCAGCGGCGCTTTCCCGTTCTCCTTCAGGTAGCTCTTGCTGACAAAACGGTCATTGCGGTATGCACCGGTATAGTTCATGAAGAGAGATGCGTCAAAGCCGTTGATACGGAAGGAGGATCCCATGTTGCCGATAAAGACCGGTATTTCGTCATCTTTCATCCAGGCGGAGCTGTCTTTCTCCTGTCCCTTCATCAGGAGGATATTGGCGAACACCTCCCACCTTGCAGGGATGATCTCCCTCCGCATCGTACCTTCCATCCCGAAGCTGCGCCGGTCGGTGTTCTCGTACAGCTCCACGATCTGACCGCTGTCGGCTGCAACCGTCTCACCCGAATAACCGATGGCATCCCTCCGTGACACGAAAAAGAGGCTTACCGTAAGGGTTCCTTTTCCTTCACAGTTGCGGATCACCCCCAGGTCGACATTGGTACGTTTTTCATTTTCCGGGGCTGTCCCGTCGGCGGTGAGGGCCCCTTTGCGGGGGGTGACCACGCCGGCCGCCACATTGCCATGCAGCGATACGGCCGATCCGGGCGCGAAGGTGGCGCCGGCAATGGCCTGCCATACAGGCGGCTGCCACTGGTTACGGATGGGTTCGACCCCATTGAAATATTTCCCGGATCCTTCGATAGAGAAAGCAGACCATTCCTTATAAAACTCCTGGGAGATACGCATGCCGCCGTTCAGCAGCCATTTGCCGAAGCGCTGCTGGTCGGTGACCACAGCCGACCAGGTGTGGACGTCGGCCGGATGACCCCAGTAATACCGTTTACCATTGGGGGCGGTCCAGTGGTTGTACAACACGCCCAAACGCAGGATATTGGCAGAGGAGAGCGTCCAGGCGTTCAGATGATTGACCGTCAGTTCCCGGTCCCGCTCCCGGTAGCTCTGGGTGGCGCCGCTGGCCAGATTCTCCAGCGTGTACTTCGGGTTGCGGCAGGCATAATTGATCTGCAATTCCCCGGTGATCTTCTCCGAGGCTTTGTATTCTGTCTTTGTATAGACCAGCAGTGTGGAGAGCGGGTCATACTTCTCTTTCTGGTTGCGGAATTTATCGGCTGCGGGAAATACCGGCTGAACCAGCTCTCGCATGCCTCCCATGTAAAACAGGCGTACCGAGGTGTTCACCCGGTTGTTCACCTGCCAGCGGAGGGCTCCGTTGGCATTGACGATACGCTCCCTGCCATTGCGGCCGGCCGGTCCGTTGGTACCGAAAAAGTCTACGCCGGTTGAATATTCCAGTTTCTGCGTTCTGTTTCCGTGCAGGAGGCTCGCATCGAATGTGTTCAGAGTGCCCCAGGACACTTGTGCTTCGGTGGTTCTGCGTGTAAAACGGCGGCTCTCCACATCGATCACGCCGGAGAGGGGTGAAAGACTTTTCAGCAGGGACGAGGCGGAACGGTCGATACGGACCGACCGGATCATGGAAGCATTCACAAAGGAGGCGGTCTCGTAGAACTCTTTCTGCACAATGCCGTCGAGAGAATAGGTGGGGTAAGGATAGGTCTGCCCGCGCACGGAGAAGAACTGTTTCACCTTGCGTCCACGTGTTTCGGTGAGGCCTCCCGGCACGTAGCGGAGGGCATCCATCAGGGTGACCGCCCCCTCCTCTTCGATCTTCTCCCTGGATATCGTCGTAATAGCAGGCCTGAGTGAGACGGGCTCGGCAGTAAGGTCCCGGAGGATGCGCTTTTCAGCTCTGTTGCCGACCACGCTCACCTCCCCTATCGGCAACACCTCTTTGGAGGCCTCCAGGGAAAGCTGCAGATGGTCTCCGGTCTCCAAGGAGAGATGTTTCGTAACAGTAAGGTAACCTACCCGGGAGATCTTCAGGCGATATTTGCCGGCAGGGAGGTCTCTGAAAAAGAAATGTCCAGTACTGTCCGTATATGTGCCCCGGTGGCCCGGATCGATCGTCACGGCGACATCCGTCAGGGGATGCCCGCTCTCCTTCTCCGTCACCACGCCGCTGATCACCGACTGGCCCTGCAGGCCGGAGATCATCACAAGGATCAGGAACAGAACCGAAAAACCTTTTTGGGCTGTCTTACACATATCACACACTCCCGGAAAAGAAAAAAGAGGAACGTATGTCCCCCTTTTGCCAAAATTGAGCGGGAAACGGGGATCGAACCCGCGACCCTCAGCTTGGGAAGCTGATGCTCTACCACTGAG
>JALVJE010000187.1 GCA_027028505.1 Bacteroidales bacterium | reverse complement strand
TCGACAAATTATAATAAATCCCTCAACTCTTCAACCCTTCAACTTATCAACTTATCAACTCACAAATCTACCTATTTAAATAGGTATTAAAATAGGCATTTAAATAGATATTTAAATACCTATATTTTAAGATCGGATCACAGAAATTCAGACGGGATTTTCAGGCCTCTTCCGCTTACTCCCACAGCCTTTCCGGGTACACCACCTTGTCCACCAGCTCACGGATCTTGCGGATGACCACGGGCTTGTCCTCGCGGTAGGTGACGCCGAACCACTCTTCGGCATTGGGCAACACCTTCATACGGATCTTGCCGGCGGCGATGAGCACCGACACCGGCAGGGGGATGAAGAACTCCGCTTTGGGATCGCCGGCATGGTCGCGGATAAAATCCGTAAACTGCTTTTCCAGCTCCGGGAAGATGGTGGGCTTGAAGCACCAGAAATTCATCGATACCGGCTCCTCACCCGTGAACTCCACTGTGCTGCCATCTTCCAGGAGGGAGATGATCTTCCCCCCTTCCCGGGCGATCTTGGTATGCTCGGTCACCTCGAGGAGGTACCCGTCGCCGGAGGTGCGGCACACGCCGCGGGCCACCGAACCGTTGTCGGAGAGGGTGTTGGCCAGACGGTAGCCCACCATGGCATATTCATAGGGATCTTTGTTCTCCGTGAGGAAAGCGGCGGTCTGCCTGTAGGCCTCGGGACCGTAGAAGTCGTCTGCATTGATCACGGCAAAGGGCTCGTCGATCTTCTCTTTGGCCACCAGCACGGCATGCCCCGTCCCCCAGGGCTTCTTCCGCTCCGGCGGCACCTGCACTCCTTCGGGCACCATATCCAGCTCCTGGTGCACGAACTCAAAGGGGATGCGTCCCCGCAGGCGGGGCTCGAAGAACCTGCGCACATCCTCCTCGATCTCGGGCCGCACCACAAAGACCACTCGGCCGTAGCCGGCACGTATGGCATCGTAGATGGAATAGTCGATGATCGCCTCGCCCGAGGGGCCTACCTCGTCGATCTGTTTCAGTCCGCCGTACCGGCTGCCCATCCCGGCCGCCAGCACCAAAAGTACAGGTTTGCTCATACTTGTCTTTTCTTTATGGGTTCTTTATGGGTCCTTAATTGTCGCCAAAAGTATAAAAAAGGAGGTATTTTATTAAATTTACACGATAAATTAATGCTTGAATGCTTGAATGCTTCCCGCCCGGACGAACGTCCGTTCGGACGGGCCCGCCCGGCTGACGCCAGTCGGACGGGGAATGCTTGAATGAGTGAATGAGTGAAAACAAGGGAATCACTATGAACTATGAACTTTGAACTTTGAACTTTGAACTTTGAACTATGAACTATGAACTATGAACCATACCTACATCCTCGGTCTGATGTCCGGCACCTCTCTCGACGGCCTTGACCTGGTGCTGGCAGCTTTCCGGGAAGATGGCAGCCGGTGGGAGTGGCAGATCAGGGAGGCGGTCACGCGGCCTTACCCCCGGGAGTGGGCAGAGCAGCTGCAGAAGGCCCCCGCCCTCGGCGGTGAGGCGCTGATGTTGCTGCACAAGCGCTACGGCCGCTATCTGGGTAAAGAGGTGCAGGCGTTCCTGGAGGGTGTCTCCCCCACCCCGGTGCTGATCTCCTCCCACGGTCATACGGTCTACCACCGTCCGGAACAGGGCCTCACTTTCCAGCTGGGCGATGGCAACGAGATCGCGGCTGTCACGGGTCTGCCGGTGGTGTGGGACCTGCGCTCGGGGGATGTGGCGCTGGGCGGCCAGGGAGCGCCCCTGGTGCCGGCGGGCGACCGCTACCTGTTCCCGGAGTATGACTACTGCCTCAACCTGGGAGGCTTCTCCAACATCTCTTATGAAAAAGAGGGCCGCCGCCTCGCCTTCGACATCTCGCCGGTCAACCTGGCCATGCAGCATATCACCCTGCCCCTGGGCATGGCTTACGACAGGGACGGGGAGCTGGGCCGGAAAGGCAGGGTGGACCAACCGCTCCTGGATGCCCTCGACGCGCTGGACTATTACCACACGCCCCCGCCCAAGTCGCTGGGGCGCGAGTGGCTGGAAGAGGTCTTCCTGCCCGTACTGGACAACGCCCCCCTGTCGCCCGAAGACAAGCTGCGCACGCTCTATGAGCATATCAGCCGCCAGATATGCCACAGTACGGAAGGAGACGCTGCCAGCCGCATGCTGGTCACCGGCGGCGGCGCCCACAACCACTTTCTCATCGAACGCATCCGCGAAAATTTTGCGGGAGAGGTCATTATCCCCGACGACAGGCTTGCAGATTACAAGGAAGCTCTTATTTTTGCATTCCTGGGACTCCTCCGTCTGCAGGGCCGGCCCAACACCCTGGCGTCGGTGACAGGTGCGGAAAGAGATGCGTGCTCGGGCGTGATGTCTGAGGGAAGGATGATCGATGATCGATGATCGATGAATGATGAACCCTTCGGTACGCCTCTGGCTACTCAGGAACCGGAGTTACAAAAGACGAATAATATATAACAAATATAAGCTTTTCAACTATTCAACTTATCAACCCATCAACTCTATAACGTCATGAAAAACTTCGAAGCATACAATCCGGTACATCTGCATTTCGGAAAAGGGGTCACCGCCACGCTGGGCCGGGTGACGGCACGATACGGTAAAAAGGTATTGCTGGTTTACGGTAAAACCTCTGCCAAAAAGTACGGTTATTACGACCAGATACGGGGTGAGCTGGAGAAAGCGGGTCTGACGATCACGGAGTTTTCCGGCATCCGTCCCAATCCCCTGGCCTCCGACGTGGACAAGGCCGTGGCCCTGGCCCGTGAGGCGGGCGTGGAGGTGATCGTCGCCCTGGGGGGTGGCAGCGTGATCGACTCGGCCAAGATCATGTCGGTGTGCATCCCTGGCAACCTGAAGGCCTGGGATGTCATGACCCTGCGGGCCCTGCCGCGAGAGGCCGTGCCCCTGATCGACGTGCTCACGGTGGCCGCCACCGGCACCGAGATGAACAGTGCAGCCGTGCTGCAGGACTTCGACGCCGGCGCCAAAAGGGGCCTGAAGAACCCCCTCCTCTTTCCCAAACACTCGTACCTGGATCCGGTCTTTACTTATACGGTGAACCGCGACTATACCGCTTACGGCATCGTCGACCTGATCGCCCATGCTCTGGAAGCCTTCTTCGACGTCGAGGTCTCCATCACCGACCGCTTCATCGCCGACATCATCAAGGACGCCATGCACTATGCGCCCCTTGTTCTGGAGGAGCCGGAGAACTACGAATACCGGGCGAACATCATGCTGGATGCGACCTTCGCACTGAACGGTATGACCATGTATGGTCGCAGTGGCGGCGACTGGGGCGTGCATGCCATCGGTCATGTGCTCTCCCTCCTCTATGATGTGCCGCACGGGGCCTCTCTCTCCATCGCCTACCCCGCCTGGCTGAAACTGATGAAGAAAAAGATCCCCGAAAGGATCTCCCGCCTCGGCGAACTGGTCTTCGGCGTTACCAGCCCGGACAAGACCATCGAGGAGTTCATCAAGTTCTTCGTCTTCATCAAATCCCCCGTCTATCTTACCGACATCAACATCGACAACACGAAGAAATCGGAGATCCTCAACCAGCTCATCCAAAACAGGGCCGGAGGTTTGGTGTATCCCCTCACACCCGAAGAACTGGAGCTGATCGTTAATTATATGATGTAAAGGTGGAGTTGCGAGTTAAGAGTATCGAGTATCGAGTTGAGAGTATCGAGTTGAGAGTATCGAGTTAAGAGTATCGAGTTAAGAGTATCGAGTTAAGAGTATCGAGTTGAGAGTATCGAGTTAAGAGTATCGAGTTAAGAGTTATTCGCTTCATCCTTTTCTGAGCTCTGAGCTCTGAGCCCTGAGCCCTGAGCCCTGAGCCCAGCACCCTTCAAGATATATCTTTTATCCATTATAATCTAAAGATTCTTCCTCTCGCTATTGTTTCTTTTTTACTTTTGCAGATAATTATTTTCAAACCACAAAAAACGGTCATTATGAAAAGAGGGATCACCGTAGCAGGGTTTCTGTACCTGGTCTTATTTATTTCCCTTCCGGAGGGATCAGCCTGTACCAACTTTCTCATCAGCCGGGGTGCCACCGTCGACGGTTCGACGATGATCACCTATGCTGCCGACAGTCATGTGCTGTACGGGGAGCTTTACTTCTGGCCGGCAAAGGATTATCCTGCCGGGACGATGATGGATATATGGGAGTGGGACACAGGCAAGCATCTGGGGAAGATCCCGCAGGCAGCCCATACCTACAGTGTGGTGGGCAACATGAACGAGCACCAGGTAGCCATCGGTGAGACGACCTACGGGGGCCGTCACGGGCTGCGGGACACCTCTGCCATCATCGACTACGGCAGTCTCATGTACATCACCCTGCAACGCGCCAAAACAGCCCGCGAAGCCATCAAGGTGATGGCTGAGCTGGTGGACAAATACGGTTATTACAGCAGCGGGGAGTCCTTCTCCATCTCCGATCCCGACGAGGTGTGGATCCTGGAGATGATCGGCAAAGGCCCCGGCGTCACCGGCGCCGTATGGGTGGCCCGCCGCGTGCCGGACGGTTATATCTGCGGCCATGCCAACCAGGCCCGCATCACCACCTTCCCCCTGGAGAAAGACAAAAGCTCCATCTCTTCCGATCATCTCGACAAGATCTTCGACCCGGCTGTCACCACGGTATATGAGAAAGATGTTATCCGGGTGGCCCGGGATCATGGGTGGTTCAAGGGCAAAGACAAGGATTTCAGCTTCGCCGACGCCTATGCGCCGCTGGACTTCGGGGCAGCCCGTTTCTGCGAGGCCCGCGTATGGTCCGGCTTCCGCAAGGTGGCCTCCGGTATGGACAAATATGAGTCGTATGCCATGGGCGAAGACTTGCACAACCGCATGCCCCTGTGGGTGAAGCCCGACAAAAAGCTCTCCGTGCAGGACGTGATGGCGATGATGCGTGATCATTACGAGGGCACTCCCATGGACATGACCCAGGACATCGGCGCCGGGCCTTTCGGCTGTGGTTACCGCTGGCGCCCCCTCACCTGGAAGGTGGACGGCAAGACCTACTTCAACGAGCGGGCCATCTCAACACAACAGACGGGCTTCTCTTTCGTGGCCCAGAGCCGTAAGGGCTTCCCCGATCCCATCGGCGGCATCTTCTGGTTCGGCGTCGACGACACCTACTCCACCGTGTACACCCCTATGTATTGCGGCATCACCCGGGTGCCCCATGAGTTCGCCGTGGGCAACGGGGACATGATGACCTTCAGTGACGATGCGGCTTTCTGGGTCTTCAACCAGGTGTCTAACTTCGCCTATACCCGGTACAATGTGATCATCCCGGATATACAGATGGTCCAGCATGAGCTGGAGAACAAATATGTCAGTGAGGTGAAAGCCATCGACATAGCCGCTACGGAACTATACGCCAATGATCCCGCCGCTGCCCGTAAGTTCCTCACCGACTACTCCGTGCTGCAGGGGGCCAATACCGTGAAAGTGTGGAAGAAGCTCTATGCATATCTCTTCACCAAATACATGGACGGGAACATTAAGGAGAAAGCCGAAGTGCCGGAAGGATATAAGTTCCATAACCCCAAACTGCAGCAGCCCGGCTATGGTGAGGCGTGGTACAAACGCATAGTGGATGAGACAGGAGACAGATATCTTTACAAAGGCAACGAAGGACATTAGGAAGGCCTCAGGCATCTTCCCTGCGCCCGGAAGGCTCACGGCAGCCGTTGTGGTGATCCTGCTGCTCGTGGCAGCCTGTAACCCGTCGCCGCGTTGTCTGGAAAGGACGGATGTATACCTGCATGCCCGTTTCCTCACCCTCGATAACGGAAAGGACAAGGATACCACCCTGCAGAATGTCCGGATGTGGGGCATCGGACGTGAGGACTCCCTTATCGTGGACGGGAGCGCCTGGAAGATCAGTCTGCCGCTGGACGCCCACTATGACAGCTGTGCCTTTGTGATCGCCAACGACACCCTGCAGGATACGGTCAGGTTTCACTATGCCCGCTCCACGCGCCTGCTCTCCTTTGAATGCGGCTTCATTGCCGAATTTAACGATCTGAAGATACAGATCACCCGCCACCTCCTGGATTCGGTCGCGGTGGTCAACTCCCTGGTTACCAATACGGATGACGAGAACGTTAAAATATATATTTTCAGGGATTAGCCTGCTCCTGCTGACCCTCACTGTGACAGGACAGGGCCTCACCAACAAGGACACCATCCGTTATGGCGGGGTGCGCTTTGGCATCGACCTGGTCCCTTTCATAGGATTTTTTACGGATCCTCAAATGAAAGGCTACGAGCTGTTCCTGGATGCCGAGGTCAGTGACGGCTGGTACCTGGTGGCCGAGGGAGGACGGCTCAAATACCACAAGACCGAGCCGGATTATGCCTACAGGATGAAAGGGTCCTATCTGAAGCTGGGTGTCGATCACAATATCCTGCGCCGGCGGCCGGACGAGAACGAGAGTATTTTCTGGGGCCTGCGCATCGCGGCCGTGGATATGACCCACGAGGCGGAGGAGATCACCATCCACGACGGTTACTGGGGAAATCTGAACACCTCGCTACCGCCCGACCACCTGCGGCCTTTCTGGTTCGAGGTGACCGTGGGTATCAAGGCCGAGGTGCTGAAGAACTTTTTCATGGGATGGAACGTGCGGGGTCATTTCCTGCTGATATACCCCAAAGAGATCATGCGGCCCTATATCATCCCCGGCTATGGCAACGCGGAGAAAAATTTCCCCATCATGTTCAACTATGTCCTCTCCTACCGCTTCCCCTATAAACTGAAGGTGAAGCAAAAGAAAAAGAAGAAGAAGGAAACTGAAGGAACGGAATAAGGAACGATGAACGATGATCGATGAACGACGAACCCTTAGGCACAAGGTCGCATCATCGCATAATCACATTATCGCTTAATCGCTTAATCGCTTCATTTCATCATCTCTTCATCGCTCCCTGTGCTCTGTGTCCTGTGCCCTGTGCCGTTTCACCCAGTACCCAGCACCCAGCAACCAGTAACCCATCTGCCATGAAAAGTTTTGAGTACTTCGAGTACTTAAAGTACTTGGAATTCATTCCCCATTATTCCATTATTCCAATATTCCTTCTTCCCCGATCTTCTTCCCGTGTTCGAGCAGCCACTCCTCCGCCTCCACCGACCAGAGGCCGTTGTGTTTTTCGGTGATCTCTGCCAGCTTTGCGAAGAGCGGATCCTCTTTCCCCTTTTCCTTAAAGTCGTCGATCGCGGTCAGGGGCAAGCTCAGCTGGGTGTAGATGAGCTTCTTCCCGCCGGGGATCTCCGGCAGATGCAGGGTGGTGTCGATAACGGCGTCCAGGCCGCCGATATGGGTCACCAGGCCGGAAGGATCGAGCCCTTTGGCAAAGAGATCGAGGGCTTCGATCATATCCTCATTGTTCCCGCCACTGGTGCCGGTGATGTGGGTGGAAGCATAGTGCACATTGTAAAAGTTGAGCTTAGCTGAGAAGGCGGGGTCGGTGGGGCCGGCGAAGAAATTGAGGCATCCGTCGCGTCCCAGGAGACGGTCGCCCTGCTCGATAACAGGAGCCACTGGGGCAAAGACAAAGACATCATCATAAGCGCCGCCGGCGAGCTCTTTCAGATAACCTTCGGGATCCTCCAGGTCGCGGGTGTTTACATAATGCAAGGTTACACCATGATCCGCAGCCCATTGCGGAGAATAGAGCTGGGAGGCCCGGGCCAGACGTGCATCATCAATGTCTGTGACCACCATCACACCCGGTTTGCGGTCGTTCAGGACCGCATAATTGATCGCAGCCAGTCCCATGGGGCCCGCTGCCGCGAGCAGGGCCAGCCGTCCCCCATCTCTGATGCCCATCAGATGTTCGTAGCTGCCGGGGCGGGTGTGGTAGCTGGCATGGAAAGCCCCGATGACACACGACATAGGCTCGGCCAGGGAGGCCGGGTAAAAACCTTCGCCGTGATACGGCAGGAGACAGTCCATCTCCATCACCTCGTGCGGGATGAGGATGTAAGTGGCATCACCGCCGATGTACTGGTATGAGTATCCCGGCGCGTCCAAACTGCCTTTGTAGTTCAGTGCCGGCTGGATGGAGAATTTCTGGCCCGGCCGGTAACGGTCTTTCCATTTCTCACCCACCTTTAGGATCACCCCGCTGAACTCATGACCGATGATGGTGGGGTGCTCATGCACATCATCCGGCACCCGCTTGTGGGCAGCGCCCTGTTTGGCGGCTTTGTAGGAGGACATGCAGATACTGTCGGAGATCACCTGTGCCAGGATCTCATCTTCTTTCATCTCCGGGAGCTCGAACTCCTCGAGTCTCAGATCTTCTTTTCCGTATATTCTTACTGCTTTTGTTTTCATTGGATATAGTTCATAGTTAGTTTTAGTATTTCGTTTGAGAAGGCTTCACGCAGAGTCCGCAAAGAAGTACGCAAAGAGAGTTGGTTTGGAGTTGTTATTCGCTTCATCTCTTTATCTCTTCATCGCTTCATCCTTTTATCACTTCATCGTTCTTCAACCCCTCCCCGTCCGAACGGATGATTCCGTTCATCCGGGCGGGCCTTGCTTCGCCGAAGCGGCTACGCAAAGGCGAGGCGGGGTCCGGGAAGTTTGGAGTCCCGCAACTAAGTTGCGAGGATGCTCGCAAATGCCGCGAGCGAGCATTTGCGGCATGTGGAGTGCCTGGAGTTTGGAGTTGTTTTCTCCTCATCACATCCTGCCTGCCGGCAGGCAGGTATCTCTTCATCTCTTTATCGCATCACTCCCTACTCCCTACTCCCTACTCCCTACTCCCTACTCCTTACTCCCTACTCTTCCCACTCTTCCCACTCTTCGACTTTTCGACACCTCCTCCTTCGACCTGCCTCCTCTTCAACCCCATCCGGGGTTGGGATTTGGGATACGCCTATAGTACCGCAGGCGTAACTGCGGCTACTGTATTTCGACCCCTCCGGGGTCGGCACTCTCATCTTTCGTTTTCGCCCCTTCCTTGCTTCGCCGTAGCGGCTACGCATAGGCGCAGCGGGGCTTATTGCTCATCGCTCATTTCTCACTGCTCATCGCTGACTCTTCCCACTCTTCCCACTCTTCGACTTTTGACTTTTCGACTTCTTCCCCCCTTCGAGCATCAACCTTCGAGCTTCGAGCATCCTTCTGCCTTACCAGTATAACTCCTTCTCATACACCGCCTTGTTTCCCCGGTCGTCGGTGACTTCGAGGCGTACTTTGTGGGCATGGCCGGGGGCGACGCGAGAGGGATCGAAGTAATAACGCAGGCGGTCTTTCTTGGGCTCGTACTCGAAGAGGGCCCACTGTCCGTCGATGTATCCGTTGTAGGAGGCGATGCCGGAGAGGTTGTCGCGGATCACAAAAGAGATATGGTCGAGGGAGGAGACATCCCTGCGGTGCGGGTCGAAGAGCGGTCGGATGACAGGGGGCACCGTATCGATGAGCAGGGTGTACTTGCCGAAGGTTATCACCTGTCCCGTCACCTCCTTGCCGTTCCATTCCCCGCCTTTGGCCCGGGGATTGCCGGGTTTGCTCACCTCGGCGATGAGCAGCTTACCGGCGAGGCTGTCCGGGAAACGGTCCGGGACGATGCTCACCGTATAGGCTTTCTGCAGAGGTACATAGGGGTTGTGGATGACATACACCGGCGCATAGCTGTAAGGCAACGGGTCTTCGATGTGCATGGTGAAGGGCAGGGTGTCGTAGAGGGCGCCGCGGGGGATGAAGAGCCTGAAGCCGCTGAAGGCATAGTAGTTGTCCCGGTCCCACGACATGAGCGTGAGGTAATCCATCTTTCCGTAGGCAGAGGGGAGGGCAGGCGGGTCATTCACCTTCCGGAGCGTGGTCCTGAAGGTGGCCGTGTTGCCGGCGTTATCACCCACGATGAACTCCACGGTGTGGGGCAGGGTGTCCTGCAGGTCGATGATCCCTTTGTTCACCACCGTGTTGTAGATATCCAGGCGGTTGTTGGGCAGTATGACCGTGCGGACGACATTGCGGTTGTACCGCACCTTCTCCTCGTAGTCGATGAAGCTGTTGATGTAACGCGTCTCGGCATAGGTGAACTCATCCATCTTATAATAAAAGAAGGTCTTCCCGTCGAGCAGCACCTTGAAAGAGTATATACCGCAGCGGTTATGCGACCCGTTCATGTAGTCCTGGGCTTCCAGCCCCAGCGAGACGGGACCGGTGACGCGCAGCGGGGTATTCATGTAGTAAGCATGTTTTTTACCGGCTGTCACGCGGAAGACCTGCCTGCCGGGACGACCGTTGATCTGCACACCGTCCCCTTCCGGGTAAGCGTAAAAACGGTAGATCCTGGGGGCAATGGTATCCTTTACAGGGAACCTAAACAGGAGGGGGTTGACAGGCGCTTCCCGCCGGGTCTCGCGGATCTCGAAATGCAGATGGGGACCGAAAGAGTTGCCCGTATTGCCGGAGAAAGCGATCAGGTCGCCCTTTTTCACCGGAAAACGGCCTGCCGGGGGGAAAAGGTTGACGACATAGCTCTTGCGGCTGTACTGCTCGTTCCTGACATACTCTGCCACCGGCTTCGTAAAACGGCTCAGGTGGCAGTACACCGAAGTGTAGCCGTTGGGGTGCGTGATGTAAAGGGCCAGGCCGTATCCGCCCGTAGCCACCTTGATGCGGGAGATATAACCGTCCTCGATGGCATAGATGCGCTGACCGGTGCGCCCCATGGTCTTGATGTCGATGCCCGAATGGAAATGGGAAGGCCTGATCTCCCCGAAATTGGAAGAGAGATAGATATGGAACCGCACCGGCGGAATGAAATTGGCTTTCCCCGCCTGGGCAAAAGAGTTGGTGGTAAAGAATATGGGTAAAAGGGAAAGTATCAGTGCCGTGATCATCCTCCCGCTGCCTCGCCTCATCATAGTCGAAAATTTAAGAGGACAAAACTAAAAATTTATCTGCATACACCTAAAAAATGATGCCCTAATTTTTTTTATTTCGCCGGGCAATGTTAACTTTGTAATGTTAACGGAACGTGAATGGCAGAACGTCAACTCATAAACGAACTGAGAGAGAATGTCAGAAAGGCCGGCACCCGGATGCGGAAGCTGAGCGAGGAGAACAGGGAGCTGAAGGAGAGGCTGGAGGAGCAGACCAGGGCGCTGAAGGAGAGAGAGCGTGAGTTGCAGGAGCTGCAGACGAAATATGAAACGCTGAAAGTGGCAAAATCCCTCTCCGGGGTCGCTCCCGAGGGCGGAGATGCCAAAAGCAAGATAAACCTGATCATCCGGGACCTGGACAGGTGCATAGGCCTGCTCAACCGGTAAATGAGTGTTGAGAAAGAGTTATGGAAGAAGAGGAATTTTCGATAAGGGTGAAAGTGGCAGACAGATATTATCCGCTGAGGATAGCGCGTAAGGATGAGGAGATGGTGCGGAAAGCCGCGCAGGGGATAAACGAGAAGCTGATGCAGTACGAAAAGCGGTATGCGGATATGGACAGCCAGGATTTCCTGGCCATGGCGCTGCTACAGTATGGAGTTAAACTGATCGATTGCGAAAAAAATGCTGATATGTCTTCTTTCCTGGAGGATGTCCGGGAAATTAACAAAGAACTGGAAGAATACCTCAGCATCGACTGAACGTTCTTTTACATAAGATGTTATTAAAGAAATTTAAGATTTAGCCCGCTTAATTTCTATAACTCTGCTGAAAACTCAACACTACTAACATTGGAGCCCGGCTCACGGGTTGTACGACAGGCCTCAGTCCGCCCCGTGCGGATCCTTCTCCGGAAGGCAGTGGAAGTCGGAAGACCGGTGGCAGCTCCACCCATGTCGAATTGGGGTTTTAATAGACTTATAGAAATTGGCGGGCTATTTTTGTTGAGATGATCACCCCGCGAGGGGTGTATATTTATATAGTTAGTACGGACTAAAAACTGAGAGATCATGACCTTATTGATGACACAAGTATCGCTGATATACCTGGAGATCTTCGTTGTGCTGGCCTTCGTGGCCGGGGCAGCGGTGGCTTATCTTTTCTTCAACACGGCCCTGAAGAAAAAGCAGAAAAAGATCCTGGAGGAGGCCGAAACGGAGGCCGAGGTGATCCGCAAGGACAAGATCCTGCAGGCCAAAGAGAAATTTATCCAGCTCAAGGCCGAGCATGAGAAATACATCAACGAGCGCAACAACAAGTTGCAGCAGGCCGAGCAGCGTTTCAAGCAGAAAGAGTCTTCCCTCAACCAGCGCATCGAGGAGAGCAAGCGGAAGGAGCGCGAGCTGGAGGAGATGCGCAACAATATCTCCCATCAGATGCAGATGGTGGAGAAGAAGAACGAGGAGCTGTCGAAGATGCACAAGCGGCAGGTGGAGCAGCTGGAGGCTATCTCCGGCCTCTCTGCCGAAGAGGCCAAGGCGCAGCTGATCACCTCGCTCAAGGATGAGGCACGCACCGAGGCCATGTCTTATATCAACGAGATCATGGACGAGGCCAAGATGACGGCCAACAAAGAGGCCAAACGCATCGTGGTGCAGACGATCCAGCGGGTGGCCTCGGAGTCGACCGTCGAGAATGCCGTGACGGTGTTCAACATTGAGTCGGACGAGATCAAAGGCCGCATTATCGGCCGCGAGGGTCGCAACATACGGGCGCTGGAGGCTGCTACGGGTGTGGAGATCATCGTCGATGACACCCCCGAAGCGATCCTGCTCTCCTGCTTCGACCCTGTGCGGCGTGAGATCGCCCGTCTCTCCCTGCACCAGCTGGTGGTGGACGGTCGCATCCATCCCGCCCGCATCGAGGAGGTGGTGGCCAAGACCCAAAAACAGATCGAGGAGGAGATCGTGGAGGTGGGCAAGCGCACCGCCATCGACCTGGGCATCCACGGCCTCCATCCCGAGTTGATAAGACTGGTGGGCAAGATGAAGTACCGCTCTTCTTACGGCCAGAACCTGCTGCAGCACTCCCGCGAGGTGGCCAACCTGAGCGCCATCATGGCCTCCGAGCTGGGGCTCAACCCCAAGCTGGCCAAACGTGCCGGTCTGTTGCACGACATCGGCAAGGTGCCCGACGATGAGCCGGAGCTGCCCCATGCCATCCTGGGGATGAAACTGGCCGAGAAATACAAGGAGAAACCGGAGGTGTGCAACGCCATAGGCGCCCACCACGACGAGGTGGAGATGACCACCCTGCTGGCGCCCATTGTGCAGGTGTGCGACGCCATCTCGGGTGCCCGGCCGGGAGCCCGCCGCGAGGTGGTGGAGTCGTACATCAAACGCCTCAAGGACCTGGAAGAGCTGGCCCTCGAGTATCCCGGCGTCACCAAGACCTATGCCATACAGGCCGGGCGTGAGCTGCGCGTCATCGTAGGCTCCGAGCAGGTCTCCGACCAGGATGCCGAGAAGCTTTCCTATGAGATCGCCCGGAAGATACAGGATGAGATGACCTACCCGGGACAAGTGAAGATCACGGTGATCCGTGAGACCCGGGCTGTCAATTACGCCAAATAGCGGTAAGGCCTTGCAGACCGTCAATACCATATACGCATGATACGTCTGGTCAACCTGGTGGGAGCCAGGCCGCAGATCATCAAAGCGTCAGCTATCAGCCGGGCCGTGGAAAACGACCGGACGGGCGGCGTGGAAGAGCTTGTCGTACACACCGGCCAGCACTACGACCGGAAGATGTCGGAGGTCTTCTTCGAGGAGCTGCAGATCCCGCAGCCCCATATCAACCTCGACGTGGGATCGGGGCCCCACGGACGACAGACCGCCCTGATGATCACCCGCCTGGAAGAGCTCTTCCTCGACAGCCGGCCCGATGTGGTGGTGGTGTACGGCGACACCAACTCCACCCTGGCAGGGGCCCTGGCGGCCTCCAAGATGCATATCCCCGTGGTGCACATCGAGGCGGGCATGCGTAGCTTCGACAAACGGATGCCGGAGGAGATCAACCGCATCATGACCGACCATGTCTCCACACTGCTTTTCTCGCCCACCATCGCCGGCTTCAAGAACCTGATCCGCGAGGGCTTTGCCCCGGAGAACTCGCCTCCCTACAATATCAACAACCCCAAGATCTTCCATTCGGGGGACATCATGTATGACAACTCGCTCTTCTTCGGTCGTCTGGCGGAGAAAAAGAAGGATCTCCTGAACGACCTGGGCGTGCAGGAGGATGGTTTTGTGCTGGCCACCATACACCGCGAGAGCAACACCGACGACCCACAGCGGCTGAAGGCGATCTTCAGCGCCCTGGATGCGATCGCTGCGGACCACAGCGTGCCGGTGGTCATCCCCCTGCACCCGCGCACGGTGAAAGCCCTGCAGGAGCTGGAGGAGGGCTTTTTTGAGAAGATCAGCGGTGGCGATCTGCTGAAGATCATCCCGCCGGTGTCCTATCTGGAGATGATCCTTCTGGAGAAGACGGCCGGACTGATCATGACCGACTCGGGCGGGGTGCAGAAAGAATCGCATTTCTTCAAAAAAGCCTGTCTGGTGCTGCGGCCCCACACCGAATGGGTGGAGCTGACAGAGAACGGCAACGCCCTGCTGACAGATGCCGACCCGGAAAAGATCCAGGCAGGGTTTGAAAAATACTGGGGCCGGAAAGACCTCTCCTTTCCGGCCTTCTACGGCGACGGTCATACGGCCGGAGCCATACTGGAAGAGATCAAAGGACTCTTTATATGAAAAAGGAAAAAGTTCGTTATCTGGTGACCGGCACCGCCGGCTTCATCGGTTTCCATCTGGTGCAGCACCTGGTGAAGGCGGGGCACGAGGTGACCGGCCTCGACCAGATCAATGATTACTATGATCCGGCGCTCAAGTATGCCCGGCTGGCGGAGAGCGGTATCCGCCGGGAGGAGATAGCTAAGGGCAGGGAGGTGCCCAGCGAAAAATACGGGAACTACTCCTTTGTGCAGCTCGACCTGGAGGACCGGGAAGGGCTGTTTGGGCTGTTTGAGCGGAAAAAGCCACAGGTGGTGGTCAACCTGGCGGCACAGGCCGGTGTGCGTTACAGTCTTACCCATCCTTATACCTACCTCGACAGCAACATCACGGGATTTATGAACATCCTGGAGGCCTGCCGGGCTTATCCCGTTGAGCATCTTGTCTATGCCAGCAGCTCCAGCGTGTACGGTTTGAACAAGAAAATGCCTTTCTCCGTGCATGCTCCGGCCGATCATCCCGTAAGCCTCTACGCCGTCACCAAGAAATCGAACGAGATGATGGCCCATTCCTACAGCCATCTTTTTGGCATCCCCACAACGGGCCTGCGTTTCTTCACCGTTTACGGCCCGTGGGGACGGCCCGACATGGCCCTTTTCCTTTTCACCGAGCGCATCCTCGACGGCCGCCCCATCGATGTGTACAACTACGGCGATATGGAGCGGGACTTTACCTATGTGGACGATATCGTGCAGGGGGTGGCTGCCGTGGCGCTGCTCCCGCCGGAGGGCGATCCCCAGTGGGATGGGGAAGACCCCGACCCGGCCCTCTCATCGGCGCCTTACCGCATCCTCAACATCGGCAACAGCCGGCCGGTGCGGCTGATGGACTTCATCCGGGCCCTGGAGAAAGCGCTGGGCCGGGAAGCCATCCTCAACAAGATGCCCATGCAGGCCGGCGATGTGCCCGCCACCTGGGCCGATGTGAGCGACCTCACCCGCCTCACCGGCTATAAACCCGGCACAAGTGTGGAGGAAGGGATAGGGAGATTTGTGGAATGGTACAGAGAGTATTATGGAACGACGAACCCCACCTCCGCCAAGGCTTCGGCGGGCGAGGGATGATCGACTAACCACCAACTACCAATCAGAAATCGACAATCATCAATCAAAAATCAAAAATATTACGGTTTACCGCAGCTGATCTATGATCCTCTCCATCTCCTTCCGGTGTTCTTCCATGCTGCTGACCAGCCTGAACTGGGTGCGGGCCCGGTCGAGGTTGTGGTTGGGATGGTGGATCTTGAAATAGTTGTCCCCGTCGAGGTAATCGGTGATGAAACGCAGCCCGATGATGAAAGTGAGCATGCGGGCTGAGAAGGGCAGGTAATCGATCTCGGTATCGTTCAGCTCATCCCGCACCTCTTCCATGAAGCCCCGGGCAAAGGCCTCATAAAGGTCGAGGCGCACGAAGACCTTGCTCAGATCGGTCTCATCCTCGAAACTGGAGTTGGCCGTGGTGCGTATGGCGTCGCCGAAGTCGTAGTGGATGTACCCGGGCATCACCGTGTCGAGGTCGATCACGCAGAGGCTCTTGTCGTTCTCATCGAGGAGCACATTGTTGAACTTGGTGTCGTTGTGGGTGATGCGCAGGGGGATCTTGCCGGCCTTGCCCAGGGCCTTGATGGTCTTCATCTCTTCGGCCCTGTCGAGGACGAACTGTATGTCCTCTTTGACGCCGGCTGCCCTGTTCACGGGGTCTTTTTCCAGCACCCTGAAAAAGTTGTCCAGCCGCAGCTCCATGTCGTGGAAGCCGGGCAACACCTCGTAGATGCCGGCGGGATCCAGACCGGCGATGAGCCGTTCGAAACGCCCTATGGCACGTCCGCCCTGGTAAGCCTGCTCCGGTGTCTCCACACGGTCGTAGCTTTTGTGTCTTTCGATGAAGAGGTAGACCCGCCAGTAGCTGCCCTCCTCATCCTGGTAGTACAGTTTTCCGTCTTTGGCCGGGATGATCGTCAGCGTCTCCCGGTCGGGGTCGGAGCCGGGGATGGCCGCCAGCTTTTTGCGGATATGGGAGGTGACCAGGAAGATATTGTTCTGCAGTTCCTCCACATCCCGGAAGATGTTGGTGTTGATGCGCTGCAGGATATAATTGGGCTTGTCCGCTTCGGTGGTGGTCACCCTGTAGGTGTCGTGTATATGTCCCGAGCCGAAGGGTGCCCCTTCTTTAAAGGTCCCCTCGCATTTAAATTGTCCGAATACATCCTTCAGTTTATTTTTCATGGTCGTCAGTTGAATCAGTAAATGTAAACAATGATCTATGATCTGCTTTTGATTGTACCCAGCAACCAGCACCTAACACCTAACACCTTTAGGAAGTGTAGAGTACTTGGAGTACTTCGAGTTTGGAGTTGTTATTCGTACATACGGACAAAGCGGTGCTTTGTCCCTTACGGTATTCGCGCTCATCAACTCATCGCTCATCGCTCATCGCTCACTCTTCCAACTCTTCCTACTTTTCCCACTTTTGGACTTTTCTACTTTTTCCCTTATGCCTTCTGCCTTCTGCCTTCTGCCTTCTACTCTCTCTTCCCCACCTTATGTCCCCAGGTAGCGAAGTAGAAGATGATCAGGTAGGAGACCAGGAGGATGGCATAGGCATGTGTGCTGGCATGGGGGTGGGGCAGGCCTGCCAGGTATCCGTACAGCAGGGGGATCAGGGCGCCTCCGGCGATGGCCATGATCATGATGGCCGATCCGATCTTGAGGAACTTCCCGAGACCGTGGATGGTCAGCGGCCAGATGGCCGGCCACATGATAGCGTTGGCAAAGCCCAGCGCTGCCACGAACATGACGGAAGTGTAACCGGTGGTCATAACAGCTCCCACCGTAAAAAGAAGTCCCAGGATGGCAGAGTACTGCAGAGCCTTCTGCTGGGAGAGGCGTTTCGGGATGAGGATGATCCCCAGGATATATCCGATGATCATGCCGATCAGCGTGTAAGAGGAGAAGTATTTGGCCACCTTGATGTCAAAACCCAATGAGAGGCCGTAGTTGATCTGGGTATCCACCGCGATAACTTCGGCTCCCACATAGAAGAAGAGGGTCAGTACGCCCAGCCAGAAATAGGGATACTGGAAGATGCTGGTCCTTTTCACCTCGTTTTCCTTCACCTCCTCCTCTTCGCTCTCCACTTCGGGCAGGGGGGCGAAGAACACCAGCAGGGCCAGCAGCACCAGCGAGATGGCGATGATGACATAAGGTCCTATTACTTTATGGGCCAGCTGATCCAGGGCAGCAACCCTGTCCGCACCGCTGAGGGTGGCCAGGTTTTCTTCGAATTTGCCGATATTTTTCAGAAGGATGGAGCCCAGGATGACAGGGCTCAGGATACCTGCGAACTTGTTGGCCACGCCCATCACGCTGATCCTTTTGGCTGCGCTCTCGATGGGTCCCAGGATGGTCACGTAGGGGTTGGAGGCCGTCTGCAGGATGGCCAGGCCGGTGCCCTGCACGAACAGACCCAGCAGGAACCAGGCGTAGGTACGTGTCATGGCTGCCGGGATGAAGATCAACGCTCCCCCGGCCATGATCAGCAGGCCTACGGCCATACCGTTCTTGAACCCGGTGAACTGCAACACCTTGGAGGAGGGCAGGGCCATCACAAAATAAGAGATATAAAAAGCGAAGGTGACCAGGTACGACTCAAAGGAGGTGAGCTCACAGGCCGTCCTCAGGTAGGGGATCAGCGTGGCGTTCAGCCAGGTGACAAACCCGAAAATAAAAAAGAGTACTCCGATAATGGTAATGGCAATAACATAGTTTTTATTGCCGTTTTGCTCAGCTGTCATCGTTTCGTTTTTAAAGGTAAATAATCGATCTGTTAATAATCATCGTTCAGTGCGAAGACCGGTTTCCGGTTGATCCAGCGGCCGCGGGTGAAGTCGGGGAAGTACTGCGGAGCGCTGCCCTCGGCGAGGGAGCGTTCGGACAGTGGCGTGATGCTGCTCCAGGCGGCGGCATCGTATACATCCAGCGGCGGCTCCACCTTACGCTTGACCGACTCGACGAAGGCATGGTCGACAAAGAAATCCATGCCGCCGTGGCCCGAGCCTGTGGCATATTCCCCGTATTTCTTCCAGAGAGGATGATCGTATTTCTTGAACCATTCGTTCATGGCTTCCCACTGATCATGACCTTTCGACTTCCCTTCGATATAGATACGCTGGCGGTTGTAGTCGAAATCGGCCAGGCCGTTGGTGCCCTGTATGCTGAAGTCGAGGGAGTAGGGTTTGGGCGAGTTGGTGTCGTGGGTCACCAGGATGGTCTCACCGTTGTAGGTGGTGATCAGCGAGGTGACCACATCGCCCAGGCGCCAGTGCAGTTTGGCATTGGGATGGTCGGGGCCGCCGGCGGGGTTGTTGACGATATAGCGGTGCAGACCCCTGCTCTTGGTGGCATGGGAGGTGAGGTACAGGAAACGGTTGCCCCGGTTGATGTTCAGCCAGGTGGCCACGGGCCCCACGCCATGGGTGGGGTAGAGGTCGGCGTTGCGCTTCAGGGAGTGCTGGGTGCGCCAGCGGGCCTCGCCGTTGGCTCCTTCGCCGAAAGTGACGCCGGGGTTGAACTTGACGCCGCGCAGGTCGTGACGGTAGCCGCAACGCATATGCAGCGGCTCGCCGAAAATACCCTGCCGTACCATGTTGAGCACGGCCATCACATCGCGGCGGTAACAGACATTCTCCATGATCATCGTAGGCACGCCCGTCTCCTCATAGGTGTTCACCAGGTCCCAGCATTCGGCCAGGTTGGTGGCTGCCGATACCTCCACACCGGCATACTTGCCTGCTTTCATGGCTGCTACGGCCATGGGCGTGTGCCAGTTCCAGGGCGTGGCGATGATCACACCCTCCAGGTCATCACGCTGCAGCATCTTCAGGAAAGCATATTCCCCGTCATCGTATACTTCGGGTTTGGGATACCCGGCCTTCGACATCATGTTCAAAGCCAGGCCGACAGCCTTGGGATCGATATCACAGATGGCAGGGATACGTACATCATCCCTTTTCATGATGTTACGGAGATGGCTTCTGCCACGTCCTCCCACACCGATAAAACCGATGGACACTTTCCCGTCCTCCTTCTTCTTGTTCCTGGATGAACGGGCATACGAAAACTTGGGGATCAAGGTCATTCCCGCTCCCCCGATGGCCGTGTTCCTCACGAACTTACGGCGGGGGAGTCCTTTTTTTTCCTGATGATTTTCCATGGCATATAATTTTATTTTGTATCCGGACGAATTTCAACAGAGGAAAAACGTTGTAAATGTAAAAGAAATAGATAAAACATCAAAAGATTTATTGTTTTTTTAGTTCTAAAATATCAGAACTAAGAAAAATGTATTATCTTTGAAGTGGAAAATATAATATATTGTATAATAGTGCATTATGGATCCTGATAGCGAAGATCATCTTAAACATCATATTGAGGAAGTAGCCAAATTATTTGAAATGATGCATTTTAACCCGATGCAGGGGAGGATACTGGCCTATCTTTCGGCAGGCGGGGAAACGGAAAAGACCTTTGATGAGATCGTTTCATTTTTCGGCACCAGCAAGAGCACGGTCAGTAATTCGCTCAATTATCTGATCTCGCAGAAGCTGGTCGATTACAAGACCATCAGCGGCAAGCGGAAACGTTATTTCTATCTTACGGAAAACCTTCCGGAGGTATATGCCCGGCAACAACTGGAGGTGGTACGGCTCCTGAAAGAGCTGTCGTACAAGACGATCACGCTGCAGAGCAGCCGGCAGAAAGAGCTGAACCGCATCATGCACGGGTGGATCGGCTTTGCGAACCGTTTTGAGCAGATGCTGGAGGAGTTGCTCCGGGAGAAAAGGGAAGGTCATCCATAGTCAACCCAAAATAATAAACGATATGAAAAAATCAGGCAATACACTGCGTTTCACAGCTTTTCTTTTACTTATCCTCTTGACACTATCCTGCAGCAGGAAGCCCAAAGATTACCTGCACGAGAGTACTGCCGAATACGATCAACGTATGGAATGGTGGAAGGATGCCCGTTTCGGCATGTTCATCCACTGGGGACCTTATGCGGTCTTCGGAGGAGAGTACAAAGGACAGATCGTCCACGGCGGCGCCGAGTGGATCATGTACACGCTGAAGATCCCGGTCAAAGAGTATGAGGAGGTGGCCAAGACCTTCGATCCGGTCGATTTCGACGCCGACAAGTGGGTGCGGACCGCCAAGGAGGCCGGGATGAAGTACATTGTCATCACCTCCAAGCACCACGACGGCTTCTGCATGTGGCATACAAAGCTTACCGATTATAATATAGTGGACTATACCCCTTTCGGCAGGGATGTGCTCAAGGAACTCTCGGAGGCCTGTAAGAAGGAAGGAATGAAGCTAGGGTTCTATTATTCCATTATGGACTGGCACAATCCGCTGGCCCATGGCGACAGTTTTCCGAAATACCGCGATGAATACATGAAACCCCAGCTGAAGGAGTTGCTGACGAACTACGGCAAGGTGGCGGTCCTCTGGTTTGACGGGGAGTGGATCCCGGAATGGACGGAGGAGCAGGGTCGGGACCTTTACAACTTTGTCAGGAACCTGCAGCCGGACATCATCGTCAACAACCGTGTGGGCAAAGGCCGCAAAGGCATGGAGGGCATGAACAAGGGTGAGGAGTATGCCGGCGATTTCGGCACGCCCGAGCAGGGGATCCCCGGCGGCATGCAGCATTTCGCCTGGGAGACCTGCATGACCATGAACGGCACGTGGGGTTACAGCAGGCATGACACCAACTGGAAATCACCGGAGGTGCTGATCACCGACCTGGTGGATATCGTCTCCAAAGGGGGTAATTTCCTGCTGAACGTAGGTCCCGATGCACGGGGTATCATCCCGGCAGCCAGCGTGGAGCGGCTCAGGGAAATGGGTGGCTGGCTGGAGGTGAACGGCGAGGCCATCTACAGCTCCCGGCCTTTTGCCTATTACCGGGAGGGGGAGAACATCCGTTTTACCATGTCGAAAGACAGTGCCCGCGTCTATCCCGTAGCCCTCGACTGGCCCGGCGAGGACCTGACCCTGGAGAGCGTCCTGCCGGATGATGATGCGACGATCAATATGCTGGGGGTGGAGACCCCGTTGCGGTGGAAGATCAATGAGAACAGGGACCTGGTCATTGACATCCCCTCGTCGCTGCAGGATGAGAAAAAGCGCCCCTGTCGTTATGCCTGGGCTTTCCGCATCCCGGGCAGGGCTTACCCCCTGGCGCCTCCTCCCGTGATCAGTACCACTTCGGGAGAAAGCGGTGACCGCATCCTCTTTGTGGATACGGTGACCGTGACCATCGCCGTTCCCGGGGCTCAGGGCACCCTGCGTTACACCACTGACGGCTCGTCGCCCGTGCCGGCCTCACCGGCATACAAGGGGCCCCTGACCTTTCAGCATACGACCCTGTTGAAGACCAAGCTGTTCCGCGACGGTGTGAAAGGCAGCTTTACCGCCACGGCCTATCTGGTCAATGCCCGCGAGGAACACCTGCCGGCCGTACGGTATGCCTATTATGAAGGTTCCTGGGATTCCCTGCCGGATTTTGAAACACTGCAACCGGTTCGTAAAGGGTATGCCGACCGCATCGGTTTGGGACCGCTGCATCCGCGGGAAGATCATTTCGGGGTGGTTTTTTCGGGCGTGCTGGTCATTCCCAAAACAGGAAAATACACATTCTCCCTGCGGTCGGATGATGGTTCGCGCCTCTTTTTACATAATAAAATGGTGATCGACCATGACGGACTGCATGGCTTCACAACCCGCAAGGCGGAGCTTACCCTGAAAAAGGGTAAGGTACCTTTCCGGATCGAATATTTTGAGGCCACGGGAGGGGACGGCCTGCGACTGACCGTTCAGCCTGCCGGAGCGGAGAAAGCCCTGCCCGCCGCTGCATTTTTTGAGAAACTATAAAACATACAAACCATAAAATACCAAAACAATGAAAGAGATAAAAGGAACGAAACGGTTACAGGGAGGTCTTCCCAAGATAGGGATCCGTCCCGTTATTGACGGACGCAGAAAAGGGGTGCGTGAGTCGCTCGAGGAGCAGACCATGGGCATGGCCCGCCGGGCAGCGGATCTGCTGAAGAATAACTTACGCCATCCCAACGGCATGCCTGTGGAGGTGGTCATTGCCGACACTACCATCGGCGGGGTGGCCGAGGCGGTGCAATGCGAGGAGAAATTCGAGCGGGAAGGGGTGGGGGTGAGCCTCACCGTGACCCCCTGCTGGTGTTACGGCACCGAGGTGATGGATACCAACCCTCTGAGGCCTAAAGCGGTGTGGGGATTCAACGGCACAGAACGGCCCGGTGCCGTCTATCTGGCAGCCGCCCAGGCAGGATACAACCAGAAAGGCCTGCCGGCCTTCAGCATCTATGGACATGATGTGCAGGACTCCGACGATGACTCCATCCCGGAAGATGTGCAGGAAAAGCTGCTGCGTTTTGCCAAAGCCGGCCTGGCCGTGGCAGAGATGCGTAACAAGTCTTATCTCTCCATAGGCGGTATGTCGATGGGGATCGTCGGGTCGGTGGTTGACCAGGAGTTCCTGCTCGACTATCTGGGCATGCGTACCGAGGTGGTGGACATGGTGGAACTGGTCAGACGCATGGAAGAGGGGATCTATGATAAAGAAGAGTATGAAAAAGCCCTGCAATGGGTGAAAAGATATTGCAGGGAGGGCGAGGATGTCAACCCGCCGGAGCTGCAGCGTGGCCGAGAAGCCAAAGACAGAGAGTGGGAGACCGTGGTGAAGATGACCCTCATCGCCCGCGACCTGATGGTGGGCAACCCGCGTCTGGCGGAGATGGGCTTCGAGGAAGAGGCCATGGGCCACAACGCCATCGTCTCGGGCTTCCAGGGTCAGCGGCAGTGGACCGACCATTTCCCCAACGGCGACTTCATGGAGGCCATCCTGAACTCCTCGTTCGACTGGAACGGCATCCGGGAGCCCTATATCATGGCCACCGAGAACGACAGCCTCAACGGCATCTCCATGCTCTTCGGCCATCTGCTGACCGATACGGCCCAGATCTTCTCGGATGTGCGTACCTACTGGAGTCCGGCGGCCGTGAAGCGGGTCACGGGCAAAGAGCTGACCGGCAAAGCCGCCAACGGGATCATCCACCTCATCAACTCCGGCTCCACGACGCTGGACGCCACCGGCCAGATGAAAGATGCCGAAGGCCATTCGGTGATGAAACCTTTCTGGGAGGTCACCGAGGAGGATGTAGAGAACTGCCTGGCCAATACGCACTGGCCGCCGGCAGCATACGAATATTTCCGAGGTGGCGGCTTCTCGTCGCAGTTCCTTACGCAGGGCGAGATGCCGGTGACCATGACACGCATCAACATCGTCAAGGGCCTGGGACCGGTGATGCAGATCGCCGAGGGTTATACCGTCGACCTGGACCCGGAGATCCACCGCATCCTCGACCGCCGCACCAATCCCACCTGGCCTACGACGTGGTTTGTGCCGAAGCTCACCGGCCAGGGCGCTTTCCGCGATGTGTACAGCGTGATGGCCAACTGGGGCGCCAACCATGGTGCCATCAGCTACGGACATATCGGCGACAAGCTGATCACCCTGGCTGCCATGCTGCGCATACCGGTGAACATGCACAATGTGGAGCCGGAACGCGTCTACCGGCCGGCTGCCTGGTCGATGTTCGGCACCGCCGACACCGAAAGCGCCGACTTCAGGGCATGTGAGGCGTACGGGCCGTTGTATAGGTAGGGAAGGCAGAAGGAATAAGGCAAAAGTAATCCGCCTCCGTCCCGCCCTTCGGTACGCCTGCGGCTACTCAGGGACC
>JALVJE010000186.1 GCA_027028505.1 Bacteroidales bacterium | reverse complement strand
CTGCTGGAGGTGGCCAAAGAGAAAAACGTAAAGGTATACCTGCCCGTGGACAATGTCATCGCCGACGCTTTCAGCAACGACGCCAACACAAAGGTCACCCCCGTGGACGAGATCCCCGACGGATGGATGGGCCTCGACGCCGGCCCCGAAACCATCCGGATCGTACGCGAAGTGATCATGAGCTCAAAGACCATTCTCTGGAACGGCCCCATGGGCGTCTTCGAGATGGATAAGTTCGCCGAAGGCACACGACAGATCGCCCTGGCCATCGCCGATGCTACTGCCCGGGGAGCTTTCAGCCTCGTGGGAGGCGGCGACTCGGTGGCAGCCGTCAACAAATACCACCTGAAAGACAAAATGGGCTACGTCTCCACCGGCGGCGGCGCCATGATGGAGTATATGGAAGGCAAAGAGCTGCCGGGCATCAAAGCGATAAGGGAAGGATGATCTACGAAGGATGAACGACGAACGATGAAGGATGAACGGGGAGATCTTGTTCGCCCTTCGACATTTGTCGTTCATCGATCATCCTTCATCGTTCTTTTCCGGCGCGGTTTTTGTACCTTCATCTCCCGGACAAAAACAGAGACCATGAGAAACATTTTGCTGATAACCCTGCTCCTGGTAGGGGTGACCGTTTCCTGCAACAAAGAGAAGAACCCCGGTAACAGCGGTGAGATCACCCTCACTTCCGAACTGTATGGTACGGGACCTTATTATGCCATGGGATATAATTTTGCCCTGGGCAAGATGGTAAAGACCCTGGATAAACCGGGACCAGATATTACACTATTGGCTAATAGTACAAACAACCAGAACTATATTAACGCCTATCTTTCTACGGATAACCTGAATAATTCTTTCTCCCTCACCGCCTCTTTTGATAACCTTAGCGAAGCAGAGAATTTCTTCAACACCTATGCTGAGGTGATCGATTCGTCAGGCTACGAGGGTATCGCTGCAAATATACAGCCCTACCAGATCTGGACCTACCGCTCCTCCGACACCAAATATGTCAAGATGCTGATCAAATCCGTCAAAAAAGAGATACGCGACGATTTTCCCTATGCCGAGACCACCCTGCGGTTTGTCTACCAGCCCGACGGGAGCCGGACATTCCCCAGGCCGGTGGAATAAGAAAAAAGTAATAAGTAATAAGGCAAAAGGCAGAAGGCAAAAGGCAAAAGAAAGGTCGAATGATGATCCCCGTCCGAACGGACGTTCGTCCGGGCGGGGATGATCGATGAACCCGATACTCACAACTCGATACTCATAACTCAATACTACGAACCACCAACCACCAACTACAAACCACAAACCTCAAACCTCAAACCACGAACCCTTTCCCCGCCATACGGAACAAGATCTTCCGGATCCGCAATGATCAGGCGTTCCGGGTGACGGCCCTGCAACTGTTCCGCCTGCAGGCCGTGCAAAACCCTGTTTACCGCACTTACCTTTCCCATCTGGGTGTCAACCCCGGAGAAATAGGGACGGTCGAAGAGATCCCTTTCCTGCCCATACGTTTTTTCAGGAGCCATACGGTAGCGGTTACGGCAGGGCCTTTCGGGGCGGTGTTCACCAGCAGCGGCACCACCGGCACCACACCCTCCCGTCATCCGGTCGCCGACCTCTCCCTCTACCGGGAGAGTTTCCTCAACGCTTTCTCCCTGTTTTACGGTGACCCCGCCCGTTACTGCATCCTCGCCCTCCTGCCCTCCTACCTGGAACGGCAGGGATCCTCGCTGGTCTATATGTTCGATCATCTCATCCGGCTGTCGGGACATCCGCAGAGCGGCTTTTACCTGCACGACCATGAGCGGCTGCATGACACCCTCCGGAGCCTGGCGGCAGCGAAACAGAAGACACTCCTCTTCGGGGTCAGCTTTGCCCTGCTCGACTTTGCGGAAAAATATGAATTGCCGGAGATGGACCTTACCGTCATGGAAACGGGCGGCATGAAAGGACAGCGCCGGGAGATGGTCCGTGAGGAACTGCATGCCCGTCTGCAGGCCTCCTTTCACGTACCGGCGATCCATTCGGAATATGGTATGACCGAACTGCTTTCCCAGGCATATTCACAGGGGGAAGGCCTCTTCCGGACGCCTCCCTGGATGCGCATCCTCATCCGCGACAGCTACGATCCGCTGTCCCTTCTCCCCGCAGGCCGTACCGGTGGGATCAATATCATCGACCTGGCCAATATTTATTCCTGCGCCTTCATCGGGACCCAGGACCTGGGCCGCCTCCTCCCCGGCGGCGCCTTCACCGTCGAAGGACGCTTCGACCACAGCGAACTGCGTGGCTGCAACCTGATGGTACAGGAGATTTAGTTCACAGTTCTCAGTTCTCAGTTCAAAGTTGAACAGCCTCTGAGATCAACCTGCCATAACCCGATACTCGATACTCGATACTCAAAACTCGATACTCGATACTCAAAACTCAAAACTATGAACTGTGAACCGTGAACTATGAACTATGAACTATGAACTGTGAACCGTGAACTATGAACTATGAACTATGAACTGTGAACCGTGAACTATGAACTATGAACTATGAACTGTGAACCGTGAACTATGAACTATGAACTGTGAACTGTAAACTACTTTATACCCAACTCTTTCCTTATCGCCTTTGGTACCGCATCCTTGTGCACCAGGATCGCCAGGGTCTCCAGCTCCACGTAGGGCCGTGACATCATCAGATAGCCGCCATAGTCATTGCTTTTTGTCCCCCAGGAGTTTTTGGTCAGGTAATACGTGGTGCCGTTGGCATCTTTAGCCGTCCCCACCAGGTGCATCAGGTGGTCGTCGGTGGTGCTGTAATTGTCAAAAGCTTTCTGGCGCAGGGCCTGTGTCACCGTCATCTCTTTTACCGGGTGCCTGAAGGCAGAATCCACCTCGGCCTTGCTCATCTGTCCCCAGGGCTTTGCCGGCAGGATGGCCACCCCGTTCCGGTGTGAGAAGCCCTTCTCGCTCACATCCCCGTCCCAGGCCACCGAATAGCCGTTGGCCAGCG
>JALVJE010000185.1 GCA_027028505.1 Bacteroidales bacterium | reverse complement strand
TGCAGCTCAAACTTGCAGAGAGTAAGGATGATCTCCCAGGCAAAGTGTCCGTTCTCAAAGATCATCTTACGGAATGTGTCCAGGTCAATGAAACAGGCGGAGGCCCGGTTGATGGCAACCGCAGAATAGTGATTGACCTTATCGCCCACAGTGGTGGGGATGCCCAGATATACCGGAGCCCGGACGATCTTGAGGATCTGGTCCTTGTACGGTCCTTTCATGGTCAGCTTGGCCAGTCCCTCTTTCAGGTAGATGATGTTGGAGGACAAGGCATCCTGCTTGAAGATCACCTCGCCCGGCTCAAAATGCACTTCCACACAATTGCTGCCCAGCTCTTCCACCTGCTCGTCCGAAAGAAAACGGGCTGCCGAAGATTTGACCCTGCAATCGGTACACTTGAATTTTTCCATGATCCTGTAAAGTTATAAAAAATGTGATACACATCACATTCTGTTGAGAGGCACATCACGTGAGATCTCTTGATTTGGGGATCCTCACATCCTACATTTGTACTGTGAAACAATTAACAAAATAAAATCTTACGATCATGGCAAAGAAAATGACATTGGCACTGTTTTCCGGCAGCGTAGACAAGCTTACGGCTGCCGGAGTGATCCTCGGGGGGGCTGCTGCCGAGGATATGGACGTCGAGATCTTCGTGCTGTTACAGGCAGCTTTTGCATTCAAAAAAGAGAATGCAATGACCAACGACAGGGTGGCGGAGATCACTGACAAAAAAGATGAGTTCCTGGCTTCTCTGAAACGCCTGGAGGCACCGCACTGGACCGAAGCTTTCCGCAAGGCCAAAGAGATGACCAATGTAAAGATCCACATCTGCGGTTTTGCCGGAAAGGTGTGGGGCGGAGAAAAACTGGATGATTTCATCGACCTGGCGGACGATATCGTAGGTATCGGAGAATATGTGGATGCTGCGGAGAATTCCGACATCAACCTCTTTATTTAAACACAACCCTTAAACCTGCAGAGCTATGACAAAAGAAGAACTGAAACAACTGAAGCCGGATAAAGTGGTGGATGCCAGAGGCACCGCCTGTCCCGGTCCGCTCCTTGCCGTCAAACAGGCCATCGCCGATGTGCCGGAGGGCGGGATCATGGAAATACTCTCATCCGACGAAGGCACCAAAAGGGATGTCCCCCGCTGGGCAAAGAAAAAAGGATATGAATACCTGGGCGACTTTGAGGAGTCGGGGTACTTCACCATCTATCTGAAAAAATGACCATGGCAGCGCAGGAAGAGAAGGCCTTTGTGCCGAAGATCCTGGTCTTCTCGTCGGAGAAGATCTCCGACCCGGCCATCGATCTGGCAGGGTTGCTGAAGAAGCATTATCCACCCACGGTGTACAATATCTCCATTCCCTGTACCAGCGGAGTGAAGCCGGGGTGGATATTGCATGCGCTCCGGAGCGGCATCGACGGCGTGTTCGTCGCCAGCGACGGCACCGACTGTGCCTACCGGTCCGATTGCTCGGATGTGACCTCCGCCACCATACGGGCCGTGCAGGAGACCCTGAAAAAGGAGGGGATCAACATCGCAAGGGTCAAGATGGCTGCCATCTGTTCGGTCTGCGCGGATCCTTTTGTCAACCATATGAAAAGTTTTATGGAGTCGCTGAAGGAAATGGGCAGCATAAAGAATGAGTTGAAAAACTGATCATCTATCCATGGAAAAGGAAACGAATATACGGAGCATGTATGATGTCCTCGTGGTGGGCGGGGGTGTGGCCGGCCAGGAGACCTCGCTGAACCTGGCCGATATGGGTTACCGCATCCTCCTGGTGGAAAAGGATCTCTCCATAGGAGGAAAAATGATCCAGCTGAGCAAGGTCTTTCCCACGCTCGACTGCGCCGCCTGCATCACCACGCCCAAGATGTCGGAGGTGGGCCGCCACCCCAACATTACCGTGATGACCTATTCGGAGGTGGACAAGATCCGGAAAAACGGGCAGGGTTATACAGCCCGCGTGACCAAACATCCCCGCTATGTCAACGAAGACACCTGCACGGGATGCAAGGAGTGTGAGGACAAGTGCCCCGTCTTTACCCCAGACGAATACTCGTACGGTTTGGTCTCCCGGAAGACCGTGTTCATTCCTTTTCCTACGGCCAGTCCCAAGATCGCGGTCATCGACCGGCAGGGGGTCTCTTCGCCCTGTATCGCCACCTGTCCCGGCGGGGTCAAGGCCCACGGGTACGTCTCCCTCGTGAAAGACGGCCGCTACGAGGAAGCTTTCAACCTGCATATGGAGGATGCTCCCCTGCCCGGATCGCTGGGATGGGCCTGTTATGCTCCGTGTGAGGGCGAGTGCACGCGCGGTCAAAAGGATGGCGCCGTGAATATCCGGAAGATCAAAAGGTTTTTCGTTGATCATTATTATAAAAAGTATCCGGATCCTCCCTACGGACCGGCGGACAAAAGCAAAGGAAAGAAGATCGCCATCGTAGGCTCCGGGCCTGCGGGGCTGACCGCCGCCTATTTCCTGGCAAAAAAAGGGTACGAAGTGAAGATCTTCGAGGCCGAGAAAGAGCTGGGCGGCATGCTGAAGTTCGCCATCCCCGGCTTTCGTCTGCCCAACCATATTGTTGACAGGGACATTAAAAATATTCTGGCACTGGGCGTGGACTATGAGCTTAACCGGAAGATCGAGGATCTGAAAGAGTTGTTCGACGAAGGCTTTGATGCGGTCTTCCTGGGCCTCGGCACACAAAAGGCCAAAAGGATGCATGTGCCGGGCGACGATCTGGAAGGGGTATATCGCTGTATAGACTTCCTGAAGGCCTTTAACAGGGGAGAGAGATTCGATTTCAAAGGCAAGACGGTGGCTGTCTGCGGAGGAGGCAATGTGGCCATGGACACCGCGCGGGCGGCCGTCAGGATGGGCGCCGCGAAGGTCATGATCTCTTACAGGCGCAGCCGTGCCGAGATCCCTGCCTTCGATTTTGAGGTCGAGGAGGCGGAAATGGAAGGTGTGGAGTTCAACTTTCTCACCTCCCCGGTGGGCTTTAAGGATGAGAACGGTCATGTGAAAAAAGTGGTCTGCAAAAAGCTCAGGCTGGGTGAGCCCGATGAGTCGGGGAGAAGAAGACCGGAATTCATCGAGGGATCCGAGCATGAAGTGGATGTGGACATCGTGATCCAGTCCATCGGTCTGAGTCCCGATACCTCTTACCTGGGGGATGCGCTGACGCTCAATGAGGACGGCACCATACAGGTAGATCCGCAGACCTTGCAGACCTCCGATCCGCGGGTTTTCTCCGGCGGGGATGTGGTCACCGGCCCTTCCTCGATCATCGAGGCGGTGGGGCAGGGGAAACGGGCCGCTTTTTACATGGACCGTTATCTCTCGGGTGAGCCGCTGGACGAGCCTTTTGATGTGCGTCTGCCGGCCATCTCCCATGAGGAGGTGCTCAGCCGGGTGCGTGTAAAGGATATCCCGCGCAATGGCAAGAAATACCGGGATCCCTGCACCCGCATACAGGACTGCGGGGACATTGAGATGACCTTCACGGAGGAGGAAGCCCGTGAGAGCGCAGCCCGCTGTCTCGACTGTGCTCCCTGCCGGGAGTGCCACATCTGCCAGAACGTATGTCCTGCCGATGCCATAGATTTCTCACAGCGCGAACAACAGTTCGAGGTAAAGGCCCGCGCTGTGGTGATGGCCACAGGCTTCAATCTCTTTCCCCTGGAAAAGCTGGAGCGGTATGGCAGCGGCCGTTATACCAATGTGATCTCGGCCCTGGAGATGGAAAAACACCTGGCGCCCACGCGGCCTTACAACACCGTCCTGCGTCCCTCCGACGGGCACATCCCCGACAATGTGGCCTATGTGCTGTGTGCCGGCTCCCGCGACCGCACCGTCAACAACCTGATCTGCTCGCAGGTGTGCTGCATGTACTCCATCAAACAGGGACAGCTCCTGATGGGCGCTCTGCCCCTGGCCGATATCACCATCTACTACATCGACATTCGTTCGTTCGGGAAAGGATTTGAGGAGTTCTACCAGCGGGCCAAAGGCATGGGCGTGGAATTCGTCAAAGGGAAGATCGGTAAAATAGAGGAGGTGGAAGACGGTAATCTCGTCCTGCACTATGAGGACCTGGAGAGTGGCAAACGGCGCAGGAGCGAGCATGACCTGGTCGTCCTGGCTACGGGGATACAGCCCAACACGGATGTGCTGCGCATGTTCAACGGTGAGGGCATTGACCTCGACACCTTCCGCTTCATACGCCAGGCGGATGAGTTCGTGAGCCCTGCCAGGACCAGCCGGGAAGGGATCTTCGTCTCGGGCAGTGCTGCGGGGCCCAAAGACATTCCCGACACGATCGTCTCTGCCGGAGGTACTTCGGCAGAAGTGTCCAGATATTTAAAAAGTATATCATGAGCGAGAACAGAGGATCCATAAAGAAGAAAAAGATCGGGGTGTACATCTGCCATTGTGGGGGTAACATCTCCGACTATGTGGATGTGGAAGCTGTTAAAGACGCTGTCCGCGATCATCCGGGTGTCAGCCTGGTGAAGACCACGATGTTCACCTGCTCCGACTCCTCGCAGGTCAGCATGGTGGAGGACATTCGTGAGAACGGTCTGGATGCCATGGTGGTGGCTTCCTGCTCGCCCAAGCTGCATCTGATGACCTTCCGGGATGTAGCTCGTCGTGCCGGCCTCAACCCCTATAACTATATACAGGTGAACATCCGGGAGCAGAGCTCCTGGGCCCATTCCGACCACCCGGCGGAGGCTACGGACAAGGCCATACATCTGCTGAAAGCAGGCATCGAGAAAGCGCGCCGTCTCGGCGACCTCAAACCCCTGGAGATCGAGGCCGTCAACAGGGCCGTGGTGGTGGGGGCCGGCATCTCCGGCATGCGGGCTGCTCTGGAGCTGGCCGATATGGGGACGGAGGTTTTCCTCGTCGAGAAAGAGCCTTTCGTGGGCGGTCATACCGTACAGTGGGGCAAAGTGTTCCAGGGAGAAGCCCGGGGTGACGAGATTGTGGAACGCCTCTATAACGAGGTCAGAAAAAGGGAGAATATCACGCTCTTCACAGGTGCCGGCGTGACAGCCGTAAAAGGCAATGTGGGTAACTTCGAGGTGACCCTCACCCTGCTGCCGCGGGGTGTTAAAGAGAGGCTCACCAAAGAGGAGTTTGCCGAAGCTGTACAGGCATGCCCGGAAAGTACGGACGATGCGTTCAATTTCGGTCTTACGCGCCGCAAGGCGCTCTATGATTGCGGCGACCGTTCTTTCCCCGCCCTGCAGGCCATCGACTTCGGGGCCTGCACCAAATGCGGGAAATGCCTCGAAGCAGCCCACGGCAAGATCGACCTGGAACAGCCGGAGGAGACGATCACAGTACAGGCCGGCGCGATCCTGGTGAATACGGGCTTTGACCCCTATGAGCCGGTAAAAGGAGAGTTCGGCTATGGCGAGATAGAGGAGGTGATCACCCTCCCGCAACTGGAGCGCCTCATGGAGCTGCAGCCCGGTAAGCTGGTGTGGAAAGGCAAAGAGATAAGGCACATCGCCTTTATCTATTGCGTGGGCAGCCGGCTGCCCGAAGGGAAGAACACCTATTGCTCCCGTTACTGCTGCACGGCCGCCGTACACGCCGCCTTAAAATTGTGTCAGAATTACCCGGGGATAAAAACCTTCCACCTGCACAAAGGGATACGTACCTATGGAAAACAGGAGGTGCTCTATGATGAGGCTTCCCGTAATGGCAATGTCTTTCTGCAGTTTGCTGAAGGCACTCAGCCGGAGGTGAGGAAGAACGGACAGGGTGTCGAAGTGCACCTGCACGATCTGCTCACCCTCGGCAAAGAGATAGAGATCCATCCCGATCTGGTGGTGCTGGTGACAGGCATGACAGCCCGCAGCGATCCCGGTCTGGTGAAAACACTGAAGCTGCCGGTAGGCGCCGACGGCTTCTTCAATGAGGTGCACATGAAACTGCGGCCTGTCGAAACGGTCATGGACGGTATCTACATCAGTGGCACCTGCCAGGGTCCCAAAAACATTACGGAGACCATGACCTCCTCGCTGGCAGCAACGGCCAAGGCCAATGCGCTGATCAGCAAAGGGACCATCTCGCTGGAGCCCAACCTGGCGGTGATCGACGAAGAAAAATGCGTCTGGTGCGGAAAATGCGACGAGATATGCACCTACGGCGCCATAGAAAAAGTGAAAAAGGGAGATAAGGAGGTGGCCCGCGTTATCAACGCGGCCTGCAAAGGGTGCGGTGCCTGCCTGCCCGTATGTCCCGAAGATGCCATCGAGCTGCTGGGCTATACCAATGAGGAGATCTTCCCGATGATCGATGCCATCGCTGAAGAGATACGCTTCAAAGAGAAACATAGGGTGGAAGAGGAGGTGACAGAGCCGGCAGCGACAGATGAGGACTGGCACATAAAGGTGGAGAAACTTGACGAGAAGAGTAAAAAGATCCTGCTCACCTTGGAGGAGGAACCCCGCGCAGTGCCTGAGATCGCAGGAGAGACGGGCATCCCCGTGAAAGAGGTGATGTACCGGCTGATGTCCCTGCGAAAATACGGCTACGTGAAAGATACCAACGAGATCAATGAGGACGAGTACTATACCTATGCCCTCAGTCACGAGACCCTTTGAACGTACAGATCATGTGGAACTTAAATATTGTTGAGAGATGGCAAAAGTGAATCCGGATTTTTCGGAGACCCTGAAGGACTATGGAGCCTTTGACCTAACGGCCTGCTATAACTGCGGCACCTGTACGGCTGTCTGCACTTTATCCGATGAGGAGAACTCCATCCCGCGGAAAATGGTGAGGTACGGTGTGCTGGGGTTGGAGGAGGAGATACAGTCTTCGGTGGACCCCTGGCTTTGCTATTACTGCGGGGAGTGCAGCACCTCCTGTCCGCGCCAGGCCGAGCCGGGAGAGCTGATGATGTCACTGCGGCGTTATCTTACGGCCTCGTACGACTGGACCGGTCTCTCCCGGAGATTCTATACCTCTAAGATATGGGAGATAGCGGCCATCGTGCTTCTCTCGGCCCTGATCCTGGTGCTTTTTCTTCTTTTTCACGGTCCGATGACCACCGAGCTGACGCCCCAGGGAGGGGTCCAGCTCAACACCTTTGCCCCCTGGAAAAGAATAGAGACAGGCGACTGGATCATGGCGGGCGTACTCTCTTTCTTCCTGATATCTAATATCTTCAGGATGTACCGGAAGATCTTCCACGGGTCGCAGAAGATCAGGGTTCCGTTCAGGCTCTACTTCACCCAGTTGTGGGAGCTGATCTTTCATTTTCTCACCCAGTGGCGCTTTTCCAAAAGCACCCGTACCACCCGCATCGGCAGGAAAGAGCTGAAGATCTCACCCTACTGGGTCTCCCACTGGCTCCTGATGTCGGGGTATGTGCTGCTCTTCACCATGATCGTGGTGTTCCTGGAATGGTTCCAGACCGATATCATCCATCCCTGGTGGCATCCCCAGCGGCTGCTGGGCTATTACGCCACCTTCGGGCTGGCCTTCGGACTGATCTTTTTTGTGTACGGGAGGATCCGGAAGGACCAGGAGAACAACAAGCATTCCCATTATACCGACTGGACTTTCCTGGTGTTGCTGTCGGGGACGGTGATCACCGGCATCCTGGTGCACATCTTCCGGATCAGCGGACTGCCCTATGCCACCTATTACACCTATGTCCTCCACTTGATGATCCTCTTCCCGATGCTGGTGATCGAGGTGCCCTTCTCGAAATGGTCGCATCTCGCCTACCGGCCCTTTGCCGTGTATTTCAACAGTGTACGCAATGCAGCCCTGAAGATGAAAAAATAAAAATACCTATTTAAATAGGTTTTTAAATAGATATTAAAATAGGTATTTAAATAGGTAGAACAGTCATTGAGATCACCGGGAAGTAAGAAGGGGCCGCAGGTCCCTTCTTACTTTTTACATACGCGTGATGGCTTATTTCTTCCGCTTATCTTCGAGCAGCTCTTCGCGGACCATGGTATGACCGCATTTGGGACATTTCAGCTCCGTGCATTTCACACCCCGTTCATGGGGGACACGTGTGCCGCATTTGGCACAGACGCAATAGCCGTCGGGGCCATAACCGCCGCCGTTGTTAAGTCCGCGGCCACCGCCACGTCCCAGTCTCCGGCCTTGCCCGAGACCCATACCCCGGCCTTCACCGGAACCCATACCGTATCCACGGCCCATGCCTCTGCCGTATCCTCTTCCTTCATTGTAACTGTACATAATTAAATCCTCCTTTTAATTTTAGTTTTATTCTGCAAATATAATGAACATATGTTCAAAAACAAAATCTGTACCAAAGGGAGCGGAGTTTCGAGTTATGAGTTATGAGTATCGAGTATCGAGTTAGTGGTTAGTTAGAGGTTAGTAGTCATGGGGGGATATTTTTTCAATCATTCAATCATTCACTCATTCACGCATTTTATCATCACCCCATCATGCTTTTTCTTTAACTTTATGCCTTTACTTTACTGACATGACATCTAAGAAAAAATTCCTCACCTACCTCGGTCTGGAGGTGGAGATAGAGCGGTCGGCGCCGGAGGATGTGTGGAGGTTGCTGGAGGACTATGTGCTGGGTACCGAGGGGGCCCTGCGCTACCGTCAGCTCGACCTGTCTGACAGATTGGCGGTCATCCGGGAGATCTGGTTCATGTCACTGCGCAAGTACGGCCGCC
>JALVJE010000184.1 GCA_027028505.1 Bacteroidales bacterium | reverse complement strand
GAACTTATAGATAGAATATACCAAGGGATCAATGAAATCAATGAAGAGCCGGTAGTATTCAAATGGAAATACAAAATGGAGGATTTATCTGATGTATGACATACCATTTACAGAACGCACTACTAGGTGCTGGCTTCGCCCGCCGAAGCTTACAGCGAAGGCGGGGTGCTGGGTGGATAAATGAGTGAATGCGTGAATGATTCTCGCCCGGCCGAAGCCGTTCGGACGGGCCCGCCCGGCTGACGCCAGTCGGACGGGGAATGATTGAAAAATCAGGAATCAGCAATCAAAAATCAGAATTCCTGCCTGCCGCAGGCAGGCGGTGTTCGGTGTTCAATATTCGTCATTCATCTTTCATCCTTCATCGTTCCAGATACTCCTGCACCCGGCAGCCTCCCATCTCAAAGGAGTCCCCTTTTTTTATCAGGGTATGGCCGTACTGCCGGAGGGTGTCGGGGAAGGTGTCGAGCCACATGTCGCCGATGACCAGGATCTTTGGCATCTCAAAGACCTCCTCCGTGATCGATATGTTCCTGTTCTTGTCGCCTTCGTGAGGGGTGGCCTTGATCACGTCCGGCGCGGCAGCGGCGGTGATGTAGGCGTTCCAGTATCCGGCGATGATCCCCACGGGGGCCATTTGCAGGAACTCCCGCCGCAGGGTGATCTCCGGCCGCAGCGATCCCGGGGATACATACCTCAGATGCCAGGGGGTGCTAAGGGCGCCGGCGAGGAGGGTGACGGCCGCGGCAGACCTGAGCAATACGGAAAGCTTTTCCGGCAGGACAGCGTGGTCGAGGAGGAGGAGGGTGAAAAGCAGCAGGTCGATGTACAGGGGTACGAAATACCAGGAGCCCAGGCCGTTCAGGAAGACCCAGTGTGAGAACAGCACGACACCGCCCATGGCTAGGGCGTCAGCGGCGAAGAAAAGGAGACGGTACCGGCTCTGCAGGGTCAGGCGCACCCTGCCCTTCACCAGTAGAAGCACCGCCAGGAGGAGCAGTAGGAGGGCCCCCCAGGTGAAGAGGCTCAGCAGAGGTTCTCCGCGGTGGAAGGTGAGCAGCAGGCCGAGCCGGCTGGCAAGGATATGAAGGCTCCCAGCGATCTGGGGGAAGGTGTTGATCTGCAGGTAGTCGCCGGTAGTGTGGGTGACAAAGCTGCGGGCATACCGCAGGAAAAGACCCGCGGCCAGCGCCCCGCCGGCGGTCCACGCCAGGACACCGGCAGGAGGACGGAAGGTCCCTGCAGAGCGGCGGTGCGCCAGTGCCAGCGTCACCAACAGGAGGACGATCGTGATCACGGCCGTATCGGAGACCCACAGGGCCGCCGTGAGGACGACCACCAGGGAGAGCATTAAAGCATGCCAGGAGAGGGCCTTCCGCGATGTTTTTACCAACCTGCCGATCAGCAACAGTGAGAAACCGATAAGACTGTACTCCATGCCCAGGGGAAAACGGGTCATGTCGATGAAGAAAAAGGGAGGCAGGAACCAGCCGGCTGCAAGCAGCAGGCGGGAGGTCTTTTTTTCCAGCAACGAGGCAAAACCTGCAAATCCTGCGATCAGCAGCAGATAGTTGGCCAGCGAGACCGCCAGCACGGGGGAGACGCCCGCCCCTCTGTAAAAGATCTGTCCCAGGAGGGGGATCAGCGTGCCGCCACGGTCCTGGCCCCAGCAATAGAGATCACGGGGGAGCTTATAATAAAAGGTCATGAGGATGTTCAGCGCATCGTCGGAGTTGAGGAGGGGGTAGAAGCGGGAGGCATAAAGGAAGAAAGAGAGGAGGATGATCGTGGCTGTAAGCAGCAGGTAAGCTGTTCTCTTCATGCTGTGCGGTGAAAGGCGTGACGTATCGCCCGTGTCAGTTACAGGATATGGGCCGGGTATTTGATCTCCGTGAGGAAGAGGCCGTGAGCCGGGGCCGATCTGCCGGCGGCGCTGCGGTCACGTGTCTCGATGATCTGACGGAACTCCTCCAGACCGGTCTTTTTCTCGCCCACCTCCATCATAGTGCCGACGATGGCCCGCACCATGTTGCGCAGGAAACGGTCGGCACGGATGGTGAAGACATACTGCCGGCCTTTCTGTGTCCATTTGGCTTCCATGATATTGCAGTGGAAGGTCTTCACTTCGGTGTTCACTTTGCTGAAGCTGGCGAAGTCGCGGTACTGTTTCAGGATGCGGCAGGCGCGGTTCATCAGCGGAATGTCCAGCTCTACGTGATACAGGTAGGCTGTCTCCTGGCTGAAGGGGTCTTTTTGTGTAGTGATTAAGTACTGGTAGGTACGTGAGAGCGCATCGAAACGGGCATGGGCCGTGTGGGGTACGGAGATGATCCGGTAAACCGCTATGTCGGCCGGGAGAATGCTGTTGAGGCTGTACAGCAGTTTATCGTCTTTCTCCAGCCCTTTCTGCCGGCTGTCGAAATGTGCAATGTAATAACGCGCATGAACACCCGTGTCGGTGCGGCCGGCGCCTGTGACCGCGATCTCTTCTTTCAGAGCAGTGGAAAGGGCCCGGCTGATCTCCCCCTGGATGGTCACCTTGCCGGGTTGTACCTGCCAGCCGTGGAAATTCGTTCCTTTGTAGGCCAGCTGCAGGAAATACCTGTTTTTTATCTCTTCCCGATCCATAGAACAAAGATAACCAAAAATATTTTGAGGGGCCAAAAGGGGTTTAACATTTTTTAACAGCTTGTTAAGGAAATATTCACCAAATTTGCAGACGTTTAAAAACGGAGTTTAATTTTCTCTAAAAAGAACAATGTATGAATGAACAGACAGATATCCGTGAGCTGAATGAACGGATCCGTACGGAGAGTGCGTTTATCGACCTGATAAACATGGAGATGCAGAAGGTGATCGTCGGTCAGAAGCACCTGGTCGACAGTCTGCTTATCGGTCTGCTTTCGGGAGGCCACATTCTCCTGGAGGGATTGCCGGGGCTGGCCAAGACGTTGGCCATACGCACCCTGGCCGACAGCATCGATGCGGGGTTCAACCGCATACAGTTCACTCCCGACCTGTTGCCGGCCGACCTGATCGGTACGATGGTATACAGCCAGCGGTCGGAGGAGTTCCGGGTGAAAAAAGGGCCCGTCTTCACCAACTTCGTGCTGGCCGATGAGATCAACCGTTCGCCGGCAAAGGTGCAGAGCGCCCTGCTGGAGGCCATGCAGGAGCGACAGGTGACCATCGGCCAGGAGACCTTTAAGCTGGATGAGCCTTTCCTGGTGCTGGCCACACAGAACCCCATTGAGCAGGAGGGTACCTACCCGCTGCCCGAGGCACAGGTCGACCGTTTTATGCTAAAGGTGCTGATCGACTATCCCGATATGGAAGAGGAGCGTCTCATCGTGCGGGAGAACCTGCAGAAGACCTTCCCCAAAGCCTCGGCCGTGGTGCGGCCGGAGGACATCCTCAAAGCCCGCGATGTGGTGAAAGAGGTGTATATGGATGAGAAGATCGAGAAGTACATCCTCGACATCGTCTTCGCCACCCGTTACCCGGAGCGTTACAACCTGGAAAAATACAAGGTGATGATCAGTTACGGCGGGTCGCCGCGTGCCAGCATCAACCTGGCTGCCGCCGCCAAAGCCTTTGCTTTTATCAAGCGCCGCGGCTATGTCATCCCCGAAGATGTGCGTTCCGTATGTTACGACGTGATGCGGCATCGTATCGGCCTGACCTACGAGGCAGAAGCCGAGAACGTGTCGGCAGAGGATATCCTGACGGCCATCCTCGATACGGTAGAGGTACCCTAATGGTTTGATCTTTGTTACAGACAGGAAGAATGAAAAGGAACAGGTTCATCATCGGTACGGTCTTTCTGCTGCTGGCCCTGACGGGCACGGCACAGGACTTCATCGGCATGCAGGCTGAAGAGATCAAAAAGCAGATGCGTGCCGCTCACAAGGACTTTGCGCTGGATGAGACCACGAAGAACAAGGTGTACAAATACCTGAAATATGTGGACGGCCTGGAGACCCGCACGATCCTTTTTTTCCTGTCGGATGAAGATATATGTACCTACTACAGGATCATCTACGAGAGTGATCTGTACAACCAGGTGGTGCAGCAGCTCGACAGCACCTGCCTGAAGGTCTCCGACACCCTCTGGGTGCAGGAGGACAACGGAAAAAGGTACCGCAAGGAGCTGAAACAACACGACTGGTTTTTCACCGTGACCACACGGCCTGATACTACGGAGGCCCTGGAAAAAAAGGAAAAGTAGCATGGAAGCAGCCGAGCTGTTAAAAAAGGTACGGAAGATCGAGATCAAGACGCGCAGTCTCTCCAAGCATATTTTTGCCGGAGAGTACCACAGCGCTTTCAAGGGCCGCGGGATCGCTTTCAGTGAGGTGCGCGAATACCAGTACGGGGATGACATACGTACCATCGACTGGAACGTGACGGCCCGTTTCAATCATCCCTATGTGAAGGTGTTCGAAGAGGAGAGGGAGCTGACGGTGATGCTGCTGGTGGATGTGAGCGGGTCGCGGGATTTCGGCACACGGGGGATGATGAAGAAAGACCTGATCACCGAGGTGGCGGCGGTGCTGGCCTTCTCGGCCATACAGAACAACGACAAGGTGGGCGTGATCTTTTTCAGCGACCGTGTGGAGAAGTTCATTCCGCCCAAGAAGAACCGCCGGCATATCCTCCACATCATACGCGAGCTCATCGAGCTGGAGCCGCAGAGCCGCCGGACCGAATTCAGTGAGCCTTTGCGTTATCTCACCAACGCCATAAAAAAACGGTCGATCGCCTTTCTCATCAGTGATTTCATGGGGCCGGCCTTTACTGACAGCCTGCGCATCGCCTCCAACAAACATGATATGGTGGCCTTGCGGATCCAGGATGAAAGGGAACAGGAACTGCCGGCTGCAGGGATGGTCCGCCTGAAGGATGCGGAGACAGGAGAGGAGCGATGGGTGGACACCTCCCTGCGGTCGACACGTGAGGCTTATGCTGCCTGGCGCAGGGAGACGGAGAAGTCGTTGATGAACACGTTCCGCCAGTGCGGGGTCGACCATGTGGACCTGATGACCGGAGAGGACTATATCCGGCCGCTGGTACAGTTGTTCAAAAGAAGATAGATGTGACCATGACGAGAGAGACAAGAGAGCGTTTGAAGATATTTGCCGTACGAAGAGGGATGCTGTGGAGTCTCCTGCTTGCGGGCATGCTGTTCCTCCCGGTTGTGGGCAGGGCCCAGGAGGTGACCGTGGAGAGTGCTCTGAGCCGGGATACCATCCTCATCGGCGACCAGCTCGATCTTACCTTGCGGGTGGTGCAACCGGCGGACCTGCAGGTGACCCTTCCTGAGTTCGTCGACAGCGTCTCCAAAGGACTGGAGGTGGTGGGCCGGGCACGCACGGATACGGTACGTCGCAAGGACGGTCGTCTGGAGATCACCCGCACCTGGCGTGTGACCTCTTTTGATACCAGCGGGGTGGTGCTGGTCGATCCCTTGGTGGTCTCCTGGCAGAAAGACTCGCTGAAAGCCCGCCTGGAGACACGCCCTCTGCAACTGGTCGTCAGGCTGCTCCCCGTGCAGACGGATAAAGGGCCCAAAGATATCAAGCAACCTTACAAGCTGAAGATCACCTGGCAGGAGGTCCTGCTGTGGTCGCTGCTGGCTCTGGCACTGGCAGTGCTCCTGTGGCTGGGGATCAGGTTCCGGAAAAAAAGAAAAGAGCAGGAAGGGCTGCCGGCCATACGGAAGAAACCGGCCGAGCCGGCCCATGTATTTGCCCTGCGTGAACTGAATACCCTCAGGGAGGCCCGTCTGTGGCAACAGGGCAGGGTGAAAGAGTATTACACCCGTCTTACCGATATCCTGCGTACTTACCTGGAGTACAGGTATGGCATCCGGGCTCTGGAGCAGACCACCCCCGAGACGCTGGAGGCCTTGAAGGCAAGCGGATTTAATGATAACCGCCTCCGGGGTATCCTGGAGAACATCCTGGAGACGGGGGACCTGGTGAAGTTCGCCAAATACATCCCGCAGCCGGACCTGAACGAGTCGGTGCTGCTGGATGCTTTCGTGTTCGTCAATGAGACCAAAGAGACCTGGAAGGCTGAGGAGGCCGGAGAGAAACAGGAGAATGCCACCGGGGAGCAGGAGGTACACGTAGAGAAAGAGAAAGAGAAAGAGAAGGAGGGGGAGGAGAAAGCTGCCGGCGAACAGGTGACGGAGAAAGGTACGGAAGCTGAAGAAGGAAAGACTGAGGAAGAAGGAAAGGAGGGCCGTACAGATGTTTGATTATCATTTCGCCAACAGAGAATGGTTGTACGGGCTGCTGCTGCTGATCCCGATGATCGCGGGGTATGTCTGGCGAGAGCGGAGGCGCCAGACCAGCATGCGTTTCTCCGGTCTTCGGCCTTTCACGGATATGCCGGTGCCGGTGCGGGCGTGGCTGCGCCACCTGCTCTTTGTCTTCCGGCTGCTGGCCGTAGCCCTGCTCTTCATCGTGATGGCCCGGCCCCAGTCGGTCAACCGCTGGCAGAAAGTCTCCACCGAGGGGATCGACATCATCATCGACCTGGATATCTCCAGCAGTATGCTGGCGCAGGACTTCAACCCCAACCGCCTGGAGGCGGCCAAATCGGTGGCCATCAAGTTCATCTCGGGCCGCCCCGATGACCGCATAGGCCTGGTGGTGTTCAGCGGCGAGAGCTTTACCCAGTGTCCTCTGACCACCGACCATGCCGTGCTGATCAACCTCTTCAAGGAGGTGAAAAGCGGCATGATCGAGGATGGTACCGCCATCGGCGACGGTCTGGCCACGGCCATCAACAGGCTTAAGGACAGCAAGGCCAAAAGTAAGGTGGTGATCCTCCTTACCGACGGCATGAACAATGCGGGAGAGATAGCGCCTTTGACAGCCGCGGAGATCGCCAAGACCTTCGGTATACGTGTCTACACCATTGGCGTGGGCACAAGGGGTACGGCGCCCTATCCGGTGCAGACCCCCTACGGCATGCGTTATCAGCAGATGCGGGTGCAGATCGACGAGGAGGTGCTGCAGAAGATCGCGGCCATGACCGGAGGAAAATATTTCCGCGCCACTAACAACAGAAAACTGGAGGAGATCTACCAGGAGATAGACCGGATGGAAAAATCGAAGATAGATGTCAAACAGTATAGCAAAAGAGAGGAAGAATACATGCGTTTTGCGCTGCTGGCCGCCCTGCTCCTGTTGCTGGAGTGGGCGCTGGGTAACAGCGTGCTGAGGAAAATACCGTGAGGAAGCTGAGGAAGCGCGAAGCTCGATGCTCGAAGCTTGAAGCTCGATGCTTGATGCTCGAATGAAAAAACTGTGAACTATGAACTATGAACTATGAACTGTGAACTATGAACTCGATACTCGCAACTCCCCGCCCGGACGACCGTCCGGTCGGACGGGGATACTCGTAACTATGAACTATGAACTATGAACTGTGAACTATGAACTATGAACTGTGAACTATGAACTATGAACTCGATACTCGCAACTCGATACTCGATACTCGATACTCGTAACTATGAACTATGAACTATGAACTAACATGTTTCGATTTGCCAACATAGAATATCTCTACGCTATAGGGTTCCTGCCGCTGTTCTGGCTGGTGTATGTGCTGGTGCGGTCATGGCGGCGGCGTACGATCCGTCGCATCGGTGATCCGCAACTGGTAGAGCAGCTGATGGAGGGGGTGGCGCAGTCGCGGCCCGGCATCAAGCTTTTTCTGTTCAGTCTGGCCTGGACCTTTCTGGTGCTGGGGCTGGCCCGGCCGCAGCTGGGAGCCAAGCTGGAGGCGGTGAAGAAGAAAGGGGTGGAGGTGATCGTCGCACTGGACGTCTCCAACTCGATGCTGGCGGAGGACATACAGCCCAATCGCCTGGAGCGGGCCAAGAAAGCCATCTCCAAGATGGTGGACCGCATGGAGAACGACCGGGTGGGACTGATCGTCTTTGCCGGCGATGCCTATGTGCAGATCCCGGTGACCTCCGACTACCAGGCCGTCAAGATGTTCCTGCCCACCATCGGACCTTCGACGGTGCCCAAGCAGGGTACGGCCATTGCCTCGGCCATTGATCTGGCCGCGAAATCCTTCTCGCCCGGCACCGACCGGAGCAGGGCCCTCATCATCATCACCGACGGGGAGAACCACGAGGCCGACCCGGTGGCTGCTGCCAAAAAAGCACATGAGGAGGGGATCACCATACACACCATCGGCATCGGCAAGCCTTCAGGAGCACCTATACCGCTGACGGTCAACGGACAGCGCACCTTCCTGAAAGACCGCAACGGCCACACCGTGATCACCCGCCTCGATGAGCCCCTGCTGCAGAAGATAGCTATGGCCGGCGGAGGGATCTACGTGCGGGCCAGCAATGCCTCGATGGGGCTCAGCAAGATATACAACAAGATCAAGGGGATGGACCAGAAGGAGATGAAAGAGAAGAACTACTCGGAATACAATGACCTGTTCCAGTATGCTATCGGACTGGCCCTGCTGTTCCTGATCCTTGAGTGGATGGTCTCAGAGAGAAAAAGCCGCTTCCTGAGCGGGATCCAACTGTTCCAAACGAAGGAGGAAGAGCGATGAAAAGAATGTTCATGATCCTGATGAGTATGCTGATACTGCTGCCGGCAACGGCACAGCACAAGGAACGGAAATATGTGCGGGAGGGGAACAAGTCGTACAAAGAGGGGAAATATGCCAATGCCGAGGTGGACTACCGGAAAGCCCGTGATGAGGCAAAAGATCCCATTATTCCCGACTTTAACCTCGGGGCAGCCCTGTACAAGCAGAAGAAATATGACAAAGCGGCAGAAAATTTTCTTTCCGTGGCAGGGAAAACGGATGAGAACAGGATCAAAGCGGACGCTTATTACAATCTGGGAAATACCTTTCTGGAAGCCAAAAAGATAGACGAGGCCATAGCTGCCTATAAGACCGCCCTGAAATACGATCCGGAGGATATGGATGCCAAATACAATCTGCTTTATGCCCTGCGGCTCAAGCAGCAGCAGCAACAGCAGAAGAAGAACCAGAATAAGAACAGTAAGAACGATCAGCAGCAGAAGAACGACCAGCAGAAAAAGCAGCAGCAGCAACAGCAGCAAAAACAAAACCAGCAACAGCAACAGCAACAGCAGAACCAACAGCAGCAACAGAACCAGCAGGAGAAGCAGAACAAGGAGGGGCAGCAGCCGCAACCGCAGCCGGGAAAGATCTCAAAGAAAGATGCGGAACGATTATTGCAAGCATTGGCCAATGATGAAAAAAAGGTGCAGGCGAAAGTGAAGAAAGCAAAAGCAAAGAGACAACATGTAAAAAGCGCGATCAACTGGTAATATGATGAAAAAGTACTCAGTGGGATATGGGTTTTTACTGATCGCCGTCTTTCTGACGGCCGGGGGGCTGCATGCCCTTGCTGCGTCGGAGATCACCATCAAGGCCTCTGCGCCCAAGGTGGTCGCCATGGGGCAGCAGTTCCGGCTGGTGTACGAGATCAACACCCGTGGCGGTAAGTTCAAACCTCCCGAGCTGAAGGACTTTGAGATCCTGATGGGGCCCAGCACCTCCTACAGTGAGAGCACACAGATCATCAACGGCCGTATATCCCGACATGTCAGCTACACCTATACATATATCCTGCAGCCCCTGAAGGAGGGGGATTTTGTCATTCCTCCGGCACGCCTGTCGCTGAAAGGCAAGGTATATGAGTCGGGACCGGTGCGGATCACCGTGGTCAAGGGCAACCAGCCTGCACGTTCGGGTGCAGGGAGTGGATCACAAGGCGGAAAAGCTGCGGCGGCGCCGGCGGCCGGCACCGGCTCCAACTCCAACCTGTATGTGCGGATGATCGTGGACAAGACAAAGGTGTACCTCGGCGAGCCTGTGGCGGTGACGGTAAAGATCTTCTCGCGTGTCAGCCTGACAGGTTTTGAGGAGGTGGACATGCCCGAGTTCGACGGTTTCCTGAAGCAGGAGATCCCCACGCCTAACCTCACCTCCCTGCAGCGTGAGTATATCAACGGCGTGGCTTATAACACAGGTGTGATCCAGCGTTATCTCCTCTTCCCCCAGACCACCGGCGATATTAAGATCGACCCGGTGAAGATCGTTTGTCTGGTGCGAAAACGTGTGCATTCCTCGCCGGGAGGTTTTTTTGATGATTTCTTCGACAGCTATCAGACCGTGCGGCAACCCATCCTGAGCGCTCCGCTGACCATCCATGTGAAGCCGTTACCAGCAGGGGCTCCTGCGGATTTTTCGGGGGCCGTGGGTACTTTCGGGCTGGATGCCACCCTCGACAAGGACTCGCTGAAAGTGAACGATGCCGTAACCCTGAAAGTGCGCATCTCGGGCAATGGCAACCTGAAGCTTATACAGGCGCCGAAGATCGATTTCCCGCCGGATTTTGAGAGTTATGACCCCAAGGTGGTCAGCCGCATAAAGAATACTGTTCACGGGGCCACCGGATACAAACAGTTCGAGTACCTGATGATCCCCCGGCATGCCGGCAAATACCGCATTCCTCCCGTGGTCTTTTCCTATTTCGATCCGGCCGCAGGGCGATACAAGACGCTGCGTACACCGGCCTTCACTGTGACTGTGAAAAAAGGGGAGGGAGAGACCGGCACGCAGGTGATCACAGGCGGCGACAAGGAAGCACTGAAATTCCTCGGGAAAGATATACGGTATATCCACACCGGACCGATACGTCTGAAAAAAGCCGGTTATTCCCTCTTTGATACCTGGTTGTTCAAAGCTTTCTACCTGGTCCTGCTGCTGCTCTTCCTGGTCGTGGTGTTCGCTTACCGTCGTCACCGGAAAGTGATGGGGGATCAGCAGCGTGTACGCAACCGCAAGGCCAACAAGGTGGCCCGGAAAAGGCTTAAGGTGGCCGGACAGCATCTCCGTCGCGGCGATCAGTCGGGGTTCTATGAAGAGGTGCTGAAAGCGCTCTGGGGGTATCTCAGCGACAAAATGCTCCTGCCGGTGTCTGATCTGACACAGGAGACCGCCGCACGTGCCCTCGAAGAGCGGGGTGTGTCGAAAGAGCTAATCGAGCGTCTCCTGCGGGTGATCGACCGCTGTGAATATGCCCGGTATGCTCCCGAGAGCGATGCCGGCGCTGCCATGGATAAACTCTATGAGGAGACCGTGGCGGTGATCAGTGAACTGGAACAAAAACTTTAAGGTTGTGCAGGCCATGGAAGGGAAAAATAAGATATGGGTAAAACGGTTGATGATGCTCGTGGTGGGAGGGATGATGCTGTTCTCTTCCGCACAGGGCAGGAGTATGAGCCCCGACAGCCTCATCACCCGGGCCAACCTCTATTATGCCAACGGCATGTACGAGGAGGCCGCAAAACTTTACCAGCAGGTGGCAGATTCGGGATATGCCGCTGCCGGGCTGTACTACAACCTGGGCAATGCTTATTTTAAAGCGCATGATATTCCCCATGCCATCCTTTATTATGAGAGAGCCCACCTGCTGGACCCGGGCAACGAGGATATCAAATACAACCTCGACCTGGCCCGTACCTATGTCACGGACAAAACGGATGTGCTGCCTAAATTCTTCCTGGTGGTCTGGTATCACTGGTTCCTGGAGCGGCTGCCGGCCGACGGCTGGGCCCTCCTGAGCATGATCACTTTCTTTTTAGGTTTGGTTTTCCTAACTTTGTATGTGTTCGCCCTGCGTAAAGGACTCAAAAAAACAGGGTTCGTGACCGGGGTGGTAATGCTGGCCCTGGCCGCCCTCTCGTTCCTTTTTGCCTGGCAGAGCAAGGAGATCCTGACGGCGCATGACCATGCCATCGTGATGAGCCCGGCGGTGACCGTCAAAAGCTCTCCCGGCGAGGAGGGAACCGATCTTTTCGTGATCCATGAAGGACTGAAAGTGGCGGTGGAGGATTCGGTGGACCACTGGACGGAGATCCGCCTGGATGACGGGAGCAAGGGCTGGCTGCCGGATGAGACCATAACAAAGATCTAGGAATATGAACAAAAAAGCTTTCCTGTCCGTTGTAATAGCTGTTTTCCTCGTTTTCTCAACCGTTTCCTGCAAAAAAGACCCCGACGGTCCCACTGATATCCGGGTGCGTAACCTTACCACCTCCACCTTTCACAATGTGACGGTCAACACTTCCGGAGGAGAGTATAACTACGGGGATGTCCCGGCAGGGGAGGAGACGGATTACCACCGCTTTGACATCGCCTACCGCCAGGCACACATCACCCTCGATATCGATAGCGTGCAGTATGAGCTGGTGCCGGTGGATTATACCTATGAGGTGCCGCTGGGACAGGGCAAGTTCACCTATGAGCTCTCCATCGCCGATACGGCCCAACACAAGCTGGGCATTCACGTCATCGCGGACGCACCGCTGTAGAAGGTTGAAGCTCGATGTCGGAGCGAAGCGGAGATCCCGGCTTGCCATCGGCCGCCATAGGCGGTTCCTGAGTAGCCGTAGGCGTATCGAAGGGAGCCGACGGCGCTGCCGGGGCTCGAAGGGTGAGGGGGTGCTGGGTGAACTTCAAACCTCAAACGCAGCCGCAGGCTGCATCAAACGCTCGCGCAGCGAGCATCAAACCTCAAACACTCCCCTTTGCGTACCTTTGCGCACTGCTTTGCGGTCCTTTGCGTGAAGCCTTTCTGCACTTAACTATAAGCTGTTACGCTAAGCTTCGCAAAGGATCCGCAGAGTCTCGCAAAGAAAATCCAACTTTTAATTTTAAGCACTTTCAACTTTAGGTACTTTTTCTTTACATCCCCCCTTCAGCTATTTATCAAAAATAACAACCCCTAACTGGAGAATGTTAAAATAAATTTATATTTTTATGGGTTGTAGGATGTGATAAACCGTAATTCTCTATAACCAACCTAAACCTGTACTTATGAATATGATCTCTACTGTCATTGGGCTTTTTGCGCTGGCCCTGGGACTGATAGGTATCTTCCCGCAAATGGCGTGGCTGACATGGCTGACATTGTTCTTTTCACTTATCGGAATGGTTTTCGGTCTTTCCGACGAGGAAAAGACCAACGGGATCACCATCAATTTTCTGGTGATCGTATTTGCATTGATCCGCTTGTACCTCCATGGCGGGATCGTGTGAGATAATGTATGCAGATCCTGAGATGAGTGAGATAAGTTGATCGATGAAGGACTGAAACTGAATGAGAAAGGAATGTCCGTGATGCGGACATTTTTTTATAAATGGTTGAAAGATGAAGATAGAAGCTGAATATTTCGGGCAGTCTGAAGGGAAAGACGTTGACCTGTACACCCTTTCCAATGATAACGGTATGGTCGTCCGTGTGACCACCTATGGCGGCATCATCACCCATCTGGAGGTGCCTGACAGAACGGGAAATACACGGGATGTGGTGCTGGGATTCGACAACCTGCTGGATTACCTGCGCGGGCATCCTCATTTCGGAGCCCTCACGGGGCGTTATGCCGGGCGGATCGCCGGGGCCCGTTTCGAGCTGGATGGCAAGACCTACGAGCTGGCACGCAATGACGGGGAGAACCACCTGCATGGCGGGCTGCGTGGTTTCGATAAGGTGGTCTGGGAAGCCGCCACCCGCACAGAGCCCGACAGGGTGTCACTGATCCTTTCGTATCTCAGTCCCCACATGGAAGAGGGCTATCCCGAGAACCTCCGGGTGACGGTCATCTATTCCGTTCCGGAAGAGAATACTCTGGAGATCTTTTACGAAGCCCGGACAGACCGTCCCACGATCCTTAACCTTACCAACCACAGCTATTTCAATCTGGAGGACCCCGCAAAGGATATCCGCGAGCATGTGGCCATGATCCGTGCCGACAGGATGCTGGTGACGCGGGAGGACCTGATCCCCACCGGTGAGATCAGGGAGGTGGCGGGCACGCCTTATGATTTCCGTGAGCCGAAACCTTTGGGACGGGACCTGGACAAGACCGGAATAGGATATGATCTCTGTTATGTGCTGGACAATGACGGGAAGACACCACAGCCGTGTGCCCGTGTGTACAGTCCTGTCTCCGGCATCGCCCTGGCGGTGGAGACCACGGAGCCGGGGGTGCAGCTATACACTGCCAATTATCTGGACGGCTCGTTGAAAGGAAAAGGAGGGATCCCCTATGGGCAGCATGCCGCTTTCTGTCTGGAGACGCAGCACTATCCCGATACCCCTCATCATCCTCATTTTCCTTCTGTGCGCCTGGATCTGGGGGAGACATACCAACAGACCACGCTTTATCGTTTTTCCACAGAAGACTGACCCTGTTTTGATGAGATCCTTCCTGAGCAAAGTATTATTCTGGTTTGTGACTGTTGCCGTAAGCAGTGCGGCAGGCGTGCCGCAGATGGACCATCTGATCCTCTCCTGGGAAAAAGGGCTGCAGGTGATGGGCGTCAAGCTTATGGATGGCCGGACGGTGGCCTTCGTTTCACCCCGGCCGCTTTTTACCGTCAGGTTCAACGGGATGCTGTACAGTTCCGATGAAGCGGAGGTCCTTCCCGGGGATACCCTCGTACGTTTTGTTTTCAGTAACGGGGTGACCGGCACCTTTTCTCCCCGGGGGGACTGTGCGGGTTGTGCAGGTCTGCTGGTCTTCCGGAACAGCACCAATGATACGGTCGTGGTGGAGAACCTGGTACCGTTGGGCGCAGGAAAGGATCATGTGTATATTTCAGCGTCCGGTCCTCCTTCGTTGACACGGGCCCGTCTTTTCCTGCCCGGGCATGCTCCGGTGGGGGTGGTACTGCCCGACAATGCCTGGGAGCTGGGTTATGCTTCCGCAGATCTGAACGGAGCCCTCTCCTCCTGCATGCTGGCGCGGCGGCAGGGAAGTGGCAATGGGACGAAACAACGCTACTCCACACGCCTCGAACCCCGCGGCTGGGTGGACTATCGTCTCTATGCGGATATCTTTGAGGGAGCCTGGCAGAACGGCGTGAAAAAAATGTTCCATGATCATTATCTCTATGACCTGGACCATTTTGATGAAGCCCTGTATGAACGCAAAGACCTGCAGTGGATCAAAAAGGCTTATGTTGTCGTGCTGCAGACCGCCTGGGACCATGATTTTTACGACCGTGACAAACAAAAGTACCGGTTCTATTCTTTCCTGAAAGAGGGCAGGGATCTCTTCGGAGGATATGATGTGTATGCCCTGTGGCCTACCTGGCCCCGGCTGGGGCTGGATCACAGGACCCAGTGGCAGCTGTATGAGGACCTGCCGCGCGGGGTCTCCAAGCTCAGGGAGATGGCGGAGTTCGCCCGCCATAACGGTACCCGTTTCTTTATCTCCTTCAACCCGTGGGATACCTATGCACAGCAGGAAGATCCGGAGGAAGGTCTTGCCCGCATGATACGTCTCACCTCCGCCGACGGGGTCGTGCTGGATACCCGTGGCAGCTCCAGCAAAGAGCTGCAGTATCTGGCAGACACCATCCGGAAAGGGGTGATCATGTATTCCGAAGGCATGGCCGTGCCGAAAGATATGCCGGAGATCCTGGCAGGAAGGGTCCATGATGCGATCTTCCTGAGCCCGCCCCTCAACCTCAACAAAGTGATCCGTCCCGATATGTCCATCTTCCGCGTCTGCCAGCTCAGCCAGGGACGGCTGCACCGCGAGGTGAACATCTCCCTCTTCAACGGTTACGGGACAGAGATCAATACTTTCGCTCCCGGACGTCCCGACTGGATGAAGGAAGAATACCTATACCTGGGGCGCGTGGTACGCATCCTGCGGGAGAACAATGCGGTCTTTGTCAATAACGACTGGACCCCGCTGATGCCCTCCCTCCATGACAGTATCTGGGTGAACCGCTGGGAGGCCGGACTGAAAACCGTTTATACAGTGCTGAGTTTTGATCCGGCAGGCTGGCAGGGTCCGCTCACGCCGGTGACACCGGAAGAGGGATACCATTATGTAAGCATCTGGCACCATCGTCCGGCAGATCCGGTGAAAAAGGGTCACGCATATTATCTGCCTGCGTATGTTAAGGCATATCCTTCCACGTGGCGGAACACCCGGCGGGAAGGAAGTGTGGACTGTATCGCACGTTTTCCAGACTGGCTCCGGGTGAAGCTGGCAGCGGATACCCTGGAGATACAGGTGGAAAAAGGAGACGTTATCCGCCTCTGGAAAGGCGATCCTTCCTATCAGAACACCTATAAGAAGTTCCCTGCCGCAGATACGGCCATCAATCTGAGAGATCTTTTCCGTCCTTTCGAAGGGAAGTATGTCCTGCAACTGTTCCAGGGGGATCAGCTGCTGGATGAGCGGATCGTCACCCTGCCGTCCGGGAAACCTTATCTTATCAGTAAAACACACCGTACCCCCACCATCTCCTACACCCCCAACGGTATGGTGCTCGTCCCCGGAGGAGATTTTATCTTCAAAGTGTCCAATCCCGATCAGTTCATTCCCTATCCGGACTATTCAAAACCGCGAAAGGTGCATGTCCATGCGTTCTATATGGACAAGTATCCCGTGACCAACGAGCAGTTCTATGATTTTATGCTGGCCACGCATTACAAGCCTGCCGATCCTACAAATTTCCTGCGGCACTGGCAGAACGGGAAATATCCTGTAGGCATGTCCAACTATCCTGTGGTATGGATCAGTCTGGAGGATGCCCTTGCCTATGCCAAATGGGCCAAAAAAAGGCTCCCCACCGAGATCGAATGGCAGTATGCCGCCCAGGGGAGTGACGGAAGGATATGGCCCTGGGGGAATGAGTTTTACGGAACCCGTTGCAACAATAACTTCACCCGTCCCACGCCGGTGGATGCCTTCCCCAAAGGAAGGAGCCCGTTCAAGGTAGAGGACCTTGTAGGGAACGTATGGCAGCTCACCAATGATGTATATGATAACGGCAGCTATACCTTTGTGATCATCCGGGGAGGCAGCTTTTACAATCCCGGCGGCAGCCCATGGTACCTCAAAGGAGGCCCTCAGCCACTCGACCGTACCCAGATGTTATTGATGGTGTCCCCCGGCTTTGACAGAAGCCCCACGGTAGGGTTCCGTTGCGTGCGGGATGTGCGGTGACAGCTATTCCATCACCTCCACCAGCTTGAAGGGGATCTTCAGCATGGTGCCGTAGTCCTCACCGCAGTATTTCATGTCCAGATCCCCCTCTTCATAATACCAGAGAACGGAAACATCTTTCTGTTTCTTGGTATGCAGCTCTTCAAAGCTCTTGAAGATCTTCAGGAGGTATTTGGATGCGGTGGTGTTGAAATAATCCAGCTGGATCATGATGTGTGTCGATTCCGGTGCATGTTCCCTGTACCAGTCCAGCTTCTCCATGATCGGCTCATAGAACTTGGTGGAATCTTCCATGATGGATTTCCCCTTCAGCTTGATGATCCCCTTTTTGTGGTCGATGACCACCTCCGGGGTCTTTTGCGTTTCCCCGGTGCGGAAGAGGACTCCCTGCGGCCTGGTCTTCTTATGAAAAAGGAATATCCCCATCACGTCAGCTATTGATTCTTAAAATTAACTATTTTTTTCAACAAAAAAAATCATTCCCTTCATCATCCGGGATTTGAGGATTTAAAATTATATAAAATATAAATTTTACCCTGCCGGTGTCGTATATATTGTATGAACCCTGTGAATTCTTGTATGAAAGACCGGTTTTTGGGGATGAAGTGATCGATGGGAGGAGGGGACGATGAAGCGATGAAGCGATACCTGCCTGCCGCCTGCCTGCCGGTAGGCAGGGCAGGCAGGATGCGAAAACAACCCCAAACGCTCGCGCAGCGAGCACCAAACCTCAAACCTCAAACACCCCCCCCCTCTGCGGCTCTTTACACGCTTCTTTGCGTTTCTCTGCGTGAAGCCTTTCCATACTGAACTGTAAACTGTTACGCTAAGCTTCGCAAAGAATCCGCAGAGTCTCGCAAAGAAAATACAACTTTTAACTTTAGCTCACTTTTAACTTTTAACTCGTAACTCCACCCTCCACACTCCACACTTCTTTACCCCGCCTCGCCTTCCATCGGCCGCCAAAGGCTGGCCGACGGCGCGGCGCGTAGCCGCTTCGGCGGAGCAAGGGAGGGGTCGAAAGATAGTAGCCCCGGTTCCACCCGGGGATCAGGAGATACCCCAAATATTACAACCCCTGCGGGGTTGAAGAAGGATGAAGCGATGAAGTGATAATGCGATAAAGCGAATAACTCCATACTCCACACTTCCCGGCCCCCTGATCTAACCTCTTTTCTGTAACCCCTCCCTTGCTTCGCCGTAGCGGCTACGCAAAGGCGATGCGGGGTTATTTTTCTATTTATTCACCATTTTACCCCGGGCGTGACCGGGGCTACTATCTACAGCCCCTCCGGGGCTGTGAGGAAGGACGAAGAATAATGCAAGACCCCGCTGCGTCTTTATCCCGGCAGGCCGGGATTACGGCGGAGTCCCGAAGGGGCGAAAGCAAAAAGGATCGGGCGTAGCCCGATTATCATAAGAAAAATGATTCTATAGCCCTGACGGGGCGAAAGCGAAAGATGAGAGTGCCGACCCCGGAGGGGTCGAAATACAGTAGCCGCAGTTACGCCTGCGGTAAAAGAGGCATCCACCCAAATCACAACCCCGGAGGGGTTGAAGAAGGATGAAGAAGAATGGAATATTGGAATGATAGAAAGATGGTATGATGGGGGAAATGCAATCAACTACCTAATTTCGCGAACGAAGGGGGAAAAGTCGAAAGGGTCGAAAAGTGAGCGATGAGAGATGATTAATAAGCGTGAATACCGGAAGGGACAAAGCACCGCTTTGTCCTTATATCGTAAGGAAATGTATTAAGAAGCGATGAAAGGAGAAGGGCGAACAGTGGGAAGGATCAGCGATGATGCGATGATATGCACATCCTCCGCCGAAATGTTTTTCTATTGCAGATTTTTGAAGTAAGTTTGTTTTTCTGTATTTACAGTAGATCCAACAATAGGAACAGTTATGGTATTGAACAGAAAACCGGAAGATACAGTGGTCCTGATCACAGGGGCCTCGTCGGGCATAGGCCGGCTGACGGCCGGCCGCCTGTATGATCTGGGGTATAAGGTGTATGGCACCAGTCGTCATCCCGAAGGGAAAGACCTTCCCTTTCCCTTGCTGGCCATGGATGTGACAGATGGAGCATCCATAGAGAAAGCACTGGAAACGTTGCTGGAAAAGGAGCAGGGCATCGACATCCTTATCAACAATGCCGGCATGGGTATCGGCGGATCGGTGGAGGAGAGCACCCCCGAGCTGGTACGGGAGCAGATGGATACCGTTTTTCTGGGGATGGCTGAGGTGACCCGGCAGGTGCTGCCGTTGATGCGTGGCAGGGGAGGAGGGCGGATCGTCAATGTAAGCTCTATCGCCGGCAGACTGGGCCTTCCTTATCAGGGGTACTACAGCGCGGCCAAGTTCGCCATGGAAGGACTGAGCGAGGCGCTGAGCATAGAGGTGAAGACCTTCGGTATCGATGTGGTGCTGGTGGAGCCGGGAGATATGCGCACCGGATTTACCCCCGGCCGTAAATGGGCCATCAACGAGGGCTCTGCCTATGCTCCGCAGGCGTTGAAAACCAAAGGGATCATCGAGAAGAATGAGCTCAAAGGAGGGGATCCGGACAAGGTAGCCCGCAAGATCGTCCGCATCCTGCGGAAGAAACATCCCCGTTTCAGGTACATGGTGGGAAAACCGGATGAGAAGCTGGCTGCGGTGATGAAAAATTTCCTGCCTTTCCGTCTCTTCGAGAGGATCCTGGCCATCTTTTACGGCATCCAAATGAAAAGAAAATGAGAAGAAAAAGATACGCTTTCAGAGGGGTGCCGGCAGGGGTGGTTCTTTCCTTGCTTCTTTTTGTAGCCTCCTGTACTGCTACGCACCGGGACCAGCGCCCCGACAGGATGGTCCTGCGGATCATCGAGACCTCCGACGTGCATGGGGCCATCTTCCCCTGGGATTTTATCCGGAACCGTCCGGCCGGCGGCTCGCTGGCGCGGGTGATGACCTACGTCCGTGAGCAGCGGGAAGATACCTCGCAGGCAGTGATCCTCCTGGATAACGGAGACATCCTGCAGGGACAGCCCGTCGTGTATTACTACAACTTTGAGGATACGGTCACCCCCCATATCTGTGCCCGTGTGATGAACTACATGGGCTATGAGGCCGGAACGGTCGGCAACCATGACATCGAGCCGGGTCATGCGGTCTATGACCGCCTGGTGCGGGAGTTCAGTTTCCCCTGGATGGCTGCCAATGCCGTGCGGGATGACAACGGGAAGCCTTACTTCAAGCCTTATACCGTTTTGAACATCAAAGGGGTGAAAGTGGCGGTGCTTGGACTGATCACCCCAGGCATCCCCAAATGGCTGCCGGAACAGATCTGGTCGGGGATGCACTTTGAGGATATGGTCCGTACCGCTGAAAAATGGGTGCCTCTCATCCGTGAGCGGGAACATCCCGATGTGCTGATCGGGCTCTTCCATGCGGGTGCTGACTATACTTACGGAAGAGAGAAAGCTTCCACACCCCGCAATGAGAATGCTTCGCTGCTGGTGGTGAAAGATGTGCCGGGTTTTGATCTGGTGCTCATCGGCCATGATCACAAGCTCTTCAACAAAAAGGCGGAAGCTCCGGAGGGCAAAGAGGTGGAGGTGCTGGATCCTGCCAATGCCGCCCGGTGGGTCTCCTCGGCCGTGATCACCCTCACGAAGAATGCCGGGGGAACGTATGACAAGGAGGTCCGTGGAGAGCTGGTGTCCATGAAAGGTATCAGCGTCGATCCGGACTTCAGGCAGCGTTTTGCGGAGGACTCGGCCGTAATCATGCAGTATGTCTCCCGTCCTGTTGCCCGTTTTACCCGCAGTGTCTCTTCGGTGGATGCTCTTTTCGGGGATTCGCCGTTTATGGGATTGATCCATACCGTGCAACTGCAGCTCTCGGGGGCACAGATCTCCTTTGCCGCCCCGCTTTCCCTGAGCAGTCATATCGACAAAGGGGAGATCCATGTGCGGGACCTCTTCAAACTCTACCGTTTTGAGAACCTGCTCTACACCATGCGTCTCAGGGGCAGTGAGATCAAGGATTACCTGGAATACTCCTACGGCATGTGGTTCAATACGATGCATTCTCCGCAGGATGACCTGCTGAAATACCGGGAGGACGGCAAGGGAAAGCACCGGCTGGCCGCACCTTACTACGGTTTTGATTCGGCTGCCGGCATAAAGTATGTTGTGGATGTGCGCAAACCTTCCGGCAAAAGGGTTACCATCCTCTCCATGGCCGACGGCACACCTTTCGATCCGGACCGGTGGTACACCGTGGCGCTCAACTCCTACCGCGGCAACGGGGGCGGTGGTCACCTGACGCGGGGCTGCGGCATCCCCCACGACTCCCTGGCGTCACGGATCCTGACCACAACAGAAAAAGACCTGCGTTATTACATGATGCACTGGATGGAGAAAAAGAAGGTCATCACCCCGGCACCCCTGGGCAACTGGCAGGTGGTACCGGAAAAATGGGTGGCCACTGCCGAAAAACGTGAAAAGAGATATTTCAGATGAGCACATTTTCCTACATAGCTGTCGGCATCCTGGCAGGACTCCTGTTGCTGTTGCCGGCGAAAAAGGATGATACTGCAGAACGGCCTGCTGCCGTACCCATGAAGACGGTACATGTGTTGCCTGAGATCCTGGTGGATTCCCTTCCGGAGGAACTGTCTGAATCATCTGCCCTGCTTGTATGGAACGGACTGATCTGGACCCTCAACGACAGCGGTGGCGAGAGCATGCTCTACGGCTTTGACCTGAAGAAAAAGAAGGTGGTGAAAAGGATCGTGGTCCTGGGGGCTGAGAACCATGACTGGGAGTCGCTGGCGACGGACAAAAAATATATTTATATCGGCGATTTTGGCAACAACGGAGGATGGCGCCGCGACCTGCGGGTGTACCGCATCCCCAAAAAGATGAAGTGGCACGAAGATACGGCCCGGGTGGAAGCGGAGAAGATCGCATTCCATTACCCGGAGCAGAAGTCTTTCATCCGTCTGCCGCTCGCTTCCCGGTGGGATTGTGAGGCTTTCCTGGCCCTGGAAGATTCCCTGTATGTCTTCACAAAAGACTGGAAATGGGAAGAGACCCAGTTGTACAAGCTGCCCAAGACGCCGGGGGAGGTGCCGGCGCGTCTGGTGGACTCCTTTTATGTCAAGGGACTGGTCACCGGCGCCACCATGAGCCCGGACAAGAAGACACTCGTCCTTTCGGGGTATGAGAGTTTTTATCCTTACCTGTGGGTCTTCTATGATTTTCCGGGGCACGACTTCTTCAGCGGCAAGGTGATCAAAGTGCGTTACCCCGAATATTTCATGGCCCAGACCGAAGGGGTGACCTTCCTGGATGACGATACCATACTGGTCAGCTCCGAGACCAACAAGCTACCCGGCAGGATCTATGCTTTCTCGCTTCAGAAGATCCTTTCAGCCAAATAGAAATACCTATTTAAATAGGTATTAAAATAGGTAGTTATATAGGTATTTAAATACCTATTTTTGGAATGCCTGGAGTCCCGCAACTCTCAGGATCTTTGATCCTTTAGAGTTGCGAGGATGCTCGCAGATCAAAGATCTGCGGCATGTGGAGTTTGGAGTTATTCGCTGCTGCGCAGCTGAAATTAGCTCGCTGACGCTCGCGAAATTAGTTCGGGCTATGCCCTCACGAAATTTGCGCCTGCAGCGCGCAAGTCAATGTTCGTACAATTATCATTAGTTCGCATTGTCGCTTTATCACTTCCTGCCTACCCTGCCTACCGGCAGGCAGGCGACAGGCAGGCGGCAGGCAGGCATCGATCCCTGTGCCCTGTGCCCTGAGCCCTGAGCCCTGAGCCCTGAGCTTTCCCCCAGTACCCCTGTCCGACTGGCGTTATCCGGAGTAACCCCGATCAGTCAAGAAAAATGTTTGCGCTATTTTCGTCGATTTGGGGATTGAAAACCGGAATAATTTTTGTTGTAAATCAAAAGTATAGGGTTTTCCGAGGATCCTGAAGAAAGTGTATTGTCCATTCACATACTGTTGTTACGCGCGTATGCTCCGCGGAAAACCGAGAGACGGGATATGAGTCGGCCGTATCCCATGGCCCGGGATACGGGGTATGTTTTGCTGTAAGAATGAAAACAACAAAAAACTTAAACTAAAACGAAAAAAAATGAAAGTGAAAAATTTAATATATATCACAATAATTGTTATTCCGTTTCTTTTGACGGGGTGCAATAAGGAACCGGTGGAGCCGGTGACGGAACTGCCTGCGGACGGCAGTCAGAAAGTGATCAGGGTGGAAGAGAACGGCATCGGGATCGAGTTCTGCCTGTTGAATGAGCAGGGAGAGCCCGCCACGGTTTTTAAAGAAGGTGAAAATTTTAAGTTTCATCTTGGTATAGTCAATAATGTAAAGGAATATGATTCTTTGTATTTAGTTACCGATTTTCTGGGGAATCCCGGATTGTTTATGGTATATAAAGAAAACAATGATACGGTTGGTAAACCTGTTAAATGGGAAGGAATGAATGAGATATCAGATGGTTATCCTATATTCAATGGTAAAGAATGGAAAATTGAGTTTCCTTGGCATGAAGAGAGGGGTTCGGCAAAACCATATGATTACGAAACACATATTCATATATTTCAGCATTATTTTATGGGATTGGCTCAACCGTATCTCCCTACAGGCAAATATTATACTGCATTTACCCAGCATTTTTGTCTTGGCAGCTATGTTAATCGCCCAAACAATGAATATTTTTGTACCGATACATTACAGTTAAAGATCCATTTTGAAATCGAGTAATTCCTGGAGCCATGAAAACAATTATTAAAATCAGTATCCTTTTCCTGCTTTTTAGTTCAATGGGCGTAGGGTGCAAGAAAGACAATGAGGAATTACTTCATAATATAACGCTGTCTGATAAACCACTCTCCGTAATTCAAAAATACATTACCGGAAAATGGAGGCTTCAATATGCTTTTGGGGGACTATGGGCTCATAAAGTCATTAACACGAACAATTCCTACATGATTTTAAGCCCGGATCACATAACCAAAGGAAATGATTCTGGAATTATTGTTGATACAACTCTCGTTTGGGTAAAAACTGAAATTGGAACAAAAGATTTTACTTATTTATTCAGCTACCCTCCTTCTTCCATATCCTATATTGTTGACCAAATAAAGAATGATACTTTAGTAATTACTCAATATTTATCTGATGGTTTTACTTTTTATTATACTAAATATTAAAAGATATTACACAATGAAATCCCTATTGAGATTGGTCATTTTATGCGGGGTGCTGCTTGCTATGGCTTATAGCTGTGAGAAGGAAGAGGTACTGCCGCCGGGAGAAGCTAAAGGGAAAATTATTCAGGTATTATTCCGTTGTTATGGATCAGGATTGATGATTGAAGTAGAAAATCCTAAGGGGATTGGGAAAGGAGGGACTTTTAAGCAAATAGGATGTTCATGTCCTGAAATATCTTTTAATAACGCAATCATAGTTCCTGTTTTTGAGCGTATTTCTGACCTTCATACCAATGCACCAGATTCTGTTGGTACCTGGTTGCGTTTTAAATACCGGGAACTTACTCAAAAAGAATGTTGTGATAAAAATCTCTTTAGGGACACTTCTTTTGTTGGGATATGCAATATGATGATCGGGCCACCGAGTGTGCCAATGTATA
>JALVJE010000183.1 GCA_027028505.1 Bacteroidales bacterium | reverse complement strand
ATCATACTGTTGGGCGTATATGTTTTCATCCACGGCCACCTCACTCCCGGCGGAGGATTCCAGGGGGGTGTGATCATCGCTACAGGGTTCCTGCTGATGCTGATGGCCTATAAGGATTACACCGTGAGCCACGTAGTCCTGTCGGTGGTGGAATCGCTGGCCGGGATCACCTTTGCCTCCCTCGGTATCGTCGGCCTGTTCAGCGGAGGTTCGTTCCTGAATGATTTCTTGGGCAACGGCACTCTGAACGCCCTGTTCAGCGGCGGCCTGATACCGATCATATACATCACGGTAGGTTTCAAGGTGGGCGCCGAACTGACCGGTCTGATCTATACTGCATTGAACGAAAAAGATTAAAAAAATGGATTTTGGATTATTTGATCTGAAGATCGTTGAGTATTCCTTTTTTATCACAGCCGTAGTGGTGATCCTCATCGGATTGTACGGCGCCCTGGTGAAAAGGTCTCTCATCAAGGTAGTCATCGGACTCTCTGTTTTTGACTCGGGGGTCAACCTGCTGCTGATCTCCATCGGCTACCTGACCTCGGGGACGGCTCCTATTTACTCTCCCGGCCTCCTGAAAGACATGCCCCTGACGGTGGAGAACATCAAGAAACTGAGTGAAGGGATGGTGGACCCTGTGCCGCAGGCGCTGGTGCTCACCGCCATCGTCATCGGTTTCGGGGTCACGGCCGTAGCACTCTCGCTGGTGATACGTCTTTACCGGCATCACAAGACACTGAATATTGACGAAATAAAAAATCTGAAATGGTAGGAAGTCCTGTATTATTCATCGCGATCCCCCTGCTGGCGGCTTTTCTTATCCCGCTGCTGGGTTTTGTCTGGAAAGAGTCGATACGTGTCCTTCCCGGGCTGGTGCTGATCTATCTGCTGGCATTGTCGGTGTCGCTGCTGGGCCAAGTGATGCATACCGGCACCATCGTGGAGGTCATTGCCGGATGGAAGCCCCCCTGGGGCATTGACCTGGTTTTCAGCCCCTTCACCGGGCTACTCACCACGGTCATGCTGACGCTGGGATTCATCATCTGGATCTACAGTTACCGGTTCAAGAACGTCGAGTTCGAGGAGGCTAAAAAATATTTCATTCTCTTCATGATGCTGGTCACAGGATCGGTAGGCATCGTCCTCACGGGAGATATCTTCAACCAGTTCGTCTTCATTGAGATCACCAGCATCTCGGCATACGCACTCACCGCCTTCTACCGGGGCCGTGACAGCGCCGAGGCTTCGTTCAAATACCTGATGATCGGATCGCTCTCCTCCATGTTCCTGTTGCTGGCCATTATTCTGATCTACTCGCAGACAGGTACGCTCAATATGGCTGACATTGCTGTCAGGGCCCATGATATGAAACCCTCCTTCAAGGTGATGATCGTTATTTTCTTCCTGACAGGCCTGGGCATCGAGGCCGAGATCTTTCCCCTCAACGGCTGGGCCCCTGATGCCTATGCACAGGCTCCCGGTCCTGTGGGGGCTGCTTTTGCGGGCATAACGGTCAAAGCCGGTGTTTATGCCCTGATACGTATTATCTTCACCCTCTTCTATGTGCAGGGTACCCATGAGTTCCTGATCGTCATCGGCCTGACCACCCTGATCATTGCCGAGCTGAGCGCCATACGCCAGGACCGCCTCAAGCGTATGCTGGCTTACTCCAGTATAGGCCAAATGGGACTGGTACTGGTTGCTTTCGGTCTGGGAACACGTGAAGGGGTCTTTGCTGCCCTTTTCCTGATGGTCAACCATGCCATCATCAAGTCCCTTCTTTTTCTCTCCGGCAGCTACCTGGTATATAATTCCACCCAGAAATTTATCAGCGAGGCCAGCGGCATGGGCAAACACCTGCCCATCACCTCATTTCTCTTTGCCCTGGGGGCTATCGCCATTGTAGGCATGCCTCCTTTTGCAGGGTTCTGGAGCAAATGGTCCGTCCTCTCCGCTGCCTCCGATGCCGGTATGATCACGGTTATCGTACTGATATTGCTGGTGAGCATTGTAGAGGTGGTCTATTATTTCCGCGTGATCAACCAGATCTATTTTTCTAAAAAAGAATCTCATATCGAACCCAAACGTCCTACGGTCAATGCCCTGATCGCCATGATCTCCCTGGGCCTGATCATCCTGGTCATCGGTTTCTGGCCCGATACGATCACCGGTTACTTGCAGGCTGCCGCCGACACGCTGATGGACAAAGGGAAATACATTCATAATGTTCTGTCCACCGGACAATTATTAATTCCTTAAGCTGAAGAGACCATGAATATGATCATCGTATTGTTCGCACTGTTTTTGGGAGGAGCTGTCCTCACGTGGCTGGCCGACAAGATCTCAGGCATCCTGCGTGACGGGCTGTTCCTGCTCACTATGATCGGTGGAGCCACGCTTTTTTTCCTGCGTATCCCTACGGGCTCTTCGGTTGACATCACCCTGGCAGGCCTGCATCTGCAATGGGGACTGACCCCCACAGCACAGGTATTCTCGCTGGTGGTCATGGGCCTGGGCGTGCTGGCAGCCATCTATGCCGTCTCTTATATGAAAGGAAAAGAACGACTGGGTTACTTCTATTTCAATTTTCTGATGAGCATCCTCGGCATGACAGGCATCCTGCTGAGCCGCGATCTGGTCTCCTTCTTCATCTTCTGGGAGATCATGACCTGGTCGAGCTACTTCATCGTCATCTATTCCGGAAAAGATGTGCAAAGCACAGGTATCAATTATATCCTTTTCAGTGCTGTCGGTGCCTATGCCATGCTGACCGCCATCGTGATGGTTTGGTCGCAGGGACACTCACTGCTCATCCACGACATGGTCCGCAATTTTCCTTTCTATCCGCCTTCATGGAAGATATGGATACCCGTTTTATTCCTGACGGGATTCGGTGTAAAAGCCGCCCTGATGCCGCTGCACGTATGGGCGCCGGGCGCCTATTCACGCTCTCCCATGGCCTTCACCTCCGTTTTCTCGGGGGCTCTTTCGAAGATGGGTATTTACGGGATGATCATCGTCTTTGTACGGATGATGGACGTCGTACC
>JALVJE010000182.1 GCA_027028505.1 Bacteroidales bacterium | reverse complement strand
CGGCCGTGCTCCTGGGGGCCGATGCCGGGGAGGTGCTGGAGAAGATCAGCATGCTGCCGCCGGTGCCGGGGCGTTTTGAGATGATCACCTCACCGGAAGGGGTGCGGGGCATTGTCGATTATGCGCACACCCCCGATGCGGTTGGGAAGGTGCTGAAAGCGGTCAGAAAGCTATGCCGCAGCGGAGAGAAAGTGATCGCCGTACTGGGTGCCGGCGGTAACAGGGACCGCAGCAAACGGCCCCGCATGGCCCGCCTGGCCTATGAGCTCAGTGACGTGCTGGTCCTCACATCCGACAACCCCCGCGACGAGGAGCCGGAGGCGATCATCAGTGAGATGCTGGAAGGACTGACGGAAAAGGAGAGACGGGAGGTGATCAGCATCCCCGACAGGCGTGAGGCGATCAAAACGGCCGTGCGCATGGCCCGCCCCGGCGACGTGATACTGGTGGCCGGTAAAGGGCATGAGACCTACCAGGAGATCAAAGGCGTGAAACATCCGTTCGATGACCGGGAAGAGCTGAGGAGAATGATGAATGTTGAATAACGAATAACGAATGAAGAATGATGATTTATGATTTATGAATTCTGAATTTTGAATTTTGATTTATGATTAAAGAACCACAAACCACGAACCACGAACCATTAGGCCATGCTATACTATCTATTCCTATATCTTGACAAGCTGAACATTCCGGGGGCGGGGCTGTTTGAGTACATCTCCTTCCGGTCGGCCAGTGCGGTGATCACCTCGCTGATCATCTCCATGGTGATCGGCAAGTCGGTGATACGCTGGCTGCAGCGCATGCAGCTGGGAGAGGTGGTGCGTGACCTGGGACTGGAAGGACAATACAAGAAAGAGGGTACCCCTTCGATGGGCGGAATCATCATCCTCTCGTCCATCCTCATCCCCGTGCTGTTATTCGCCGATCTGCAGAACATCTATGTGATCCTCATGCTGATCACCACGGTATGGCTGGGGCTGATCGGTTTTCTGGATGATTACATCAAGGTGATCAAAAAGAACAAAGAGGGGCTGGCCGGCAAGTTCAAGATCGTGGGACAGATCTCCCTGGGCCTAGTGGTGGGAGCCATACTCTATTCCAGCGACCAGGTCTATGTGAGGAAGAAAGTCCCCGCGGCACAGGAGCAGCAGGTTGTCCCCGGCTCACCGGAGATCCCACGGGAAACACAAAAAACAGTTGCCTACGAGAACATCAAAGCGCCGGTGACTACCATCCCCTTCGTGAAGAACCATGAGTTCAACTACAACTCCCTTGTGAGTTTTGTCAAGAAGAACCGGAAGATCTGGGGCTGGGCGGTCTATGTGCTGATCATCATCTTCATCATCACGGCCGTCTCCAACGGGGCCAACCTCACCGACGGCCTGGACGGCCTGGCGACGGGGGTCTCGGCCGTGATAGGCACCACCCTGGGCATCTTCGCTTATGTCTCGGGTAACATGATGTTCGCCGACTATCTGAACATTATGTTCATCCCCAATTCGGGAGAGCTGGTGATCTTCGCCAGCGCTTTCATAGGGGCCACGGTTGGCTTCCTCTGGTACAATGCCTATCCGGCCCAGGTGTTCATGGGCGACACGGGCAGCCTGGCGCTGGGGGGGATCATTGCCGTCTTCTCCATCATCATCCGGAAAGAGCTGCTCATCCCCGTATTGTGCGGGATCTTCCTGATGGAGAACCTCAGTGTGATCATGCAGGTAAGTTATTTCAAGTATACGAAGAGAAAAACCGGCAAAGGGAAGAGGATCTTCCTGATGTCCCCGCTGCATCATCATTTTCAGATGAAAGGTTTCACGGAGCCCAAGATCGTTACGCGCTTCTGGATCGTGGCCATCATGCTGGCGGTGATCACGGTGGTAACGCTGAAGATCAGATAATATGAAGAAAAGGATCGTCATACTGGGAGCAGGGGAGAGCGGCACAGGTGCTGCTGTGCTGGCGCGGAAACAAGGCCATGAGGTCTTTGTGTCCGATGCCGGCAGGGTGCGTCCCCGTTTCCGGGAGCGGCTGGAACAGTATGACATCCCGTGGGAGGAGGGAGGCCACACCCTGCCGGAGATACTGAAAGCCGGGGAGGTGATCAAGAGCCCGGGGATCCCGGAGAGTGCCACCGTAGTGCAGGAGATCAGGAAGCAGGGCATACCGGTGATCTCGGAGATAGAGTTCGCCGGGCGCTATACCTCAGCCATGAAAATATGTGTGACGGGCAGCAACGGCAAGACCACCACGACCAACCTCATTTACCATATGATGAAGAAAGCCGGTATGCGGGTGGCCATGGCCGGCAATGTGGGTTCCAGTCTGGCAATGCAGGTCGTGGAGAATCCGGCCGACTATTATGTCATTGAACTGAGCAGCTTCCAGCTGGACGATATGTATGATTTCAGGGCCGATATAGCCATCCTGCTGAACATCACGCCCGACCATCTGGACCGTTACGGTTACGATATGGAGAACTACATCCGTTCCAAGTTCCGCATCTTCCGCAACATGAGCGAGGGCGACCACTGTATCTGGTGCTATGACGACCCGGTGCTGCAGAAGAGGATGCCGCAGCTGGAGATAGCAGCGGAAAAACTTTCTTTTTCGCAGGAAGAACGGGAAGGGCAGACCGCCTGGACCGAAGACGATAAACTGATCATTAACTATAAAAACGATAAAATAACTATGACGATCATGGATCTTTCTTTACAGGGGAAACACAATGTGTACAATTCGATGGCTGCTGCCATCTCGGGACAGGTCTTGCGCATACGCAAGGATATCATCCGTGAGAGCCTCATGGACTTTCAGGGTGTGGAGCACCGCCTCGAGCATGTCCTGAAAGTGCATGGTATCCGCTTCATCAATGACTCCAAGGCCACCAACGTCAACTCGGTCTGGTATGCCCTGGAGAGCATGACCACGAAGGTGGTGTGGATCGCCGGAGGCATAGACAAGGGGAATGACTATTCCATCCTCACCGATCTGGTGAAAGAAAAGGTGAAGGCGCTGGTATGCCTCGGCAAGGATAACAGCAAGCTGATCGAGGCCTTCGGGGAGGTGGTGCCGACCATCGTTGAGACCACCTCGATGGAAGATGCTGTGCGCAACGCTTATTTCCTGGCCACGGATGGCGATACGGTGCTGTTGTCACCCGCCTGTGCCAGCTTTGATCTGTTCGATAATTACGAGGACAGGGGACGCCAATTCAAGCAGGCTGTGCGTAACCTTTAACATTTTTTGCCGGAGTATGGTTGAGACACTGAAAAAACATCTGCAGGGTGACCGGGTGATCTGGGGTATGATCATCCTGCTTTCCATCTTCTCGTTGCTGGCGGTGTACAGTTCGACGGGGAGCCTGGCGTATGCCAAGATGGGAGGCAAGACCTCCTATTATCTGGTGCGTCATGGAGTGATCCTGTTGGCCGGTGTTTTTATCATCTACCTGGTCCATCTGATCCCTTACCGGTATTATTTTCAGTTGTCGCGTTTGTTCCTGATCGTTTCGGCGGTACTGCTGCTCTTTACCCTGCTCTCCGGCACACGTATGAACGAAGCCTCCCGCTGGCTCACCCTGCCGGGTCTGGGCTTTACCATCCAGACCTCCGATCTGGCCAAGATGTCGCTGATCATGTATCTCTCCCGTGTGCTCTCGCTCAAGCAGAAAGAGCTGGGCAACGTGAAAGAGCTGCTGATCTCGCTGGGGATCCCCCTCTATGTGATCGTGATGCTGATCGCTCCTGCCAATCTCTCCACGGCGCTCATTCTTTTTGTGGTCAGCCTGCTGCTGATGTTCGTGGCGCGGGTGAAGATGCGTGTGCTGCTAAGCCTGGTGGGTGTGGGCATTGCCGGAGGAGCTTTGATTCTGCTGGTGGCCCTGGCCACAGGACAGAAAGGACGTATTACCACATGGCAGAACAGGATCGAGAACTATATCCGGGGCGACGAGAACGCGGAGGACAACTATCAGGTGGAACAGGCCCGCATCGCCGTGGCCACCGGCGGACTGTTCGGGAAAAAACCGGGGAACAGCACCCAGCGTAATTTTCTGCCCCATTCGTATTCCGACTTTATCTATGCCATCATCATAGAGGAGTACGGTCTTTTGCTGGGGGCGATCCCCATCCTGCTGGCTTATCTCATCCTGCTGTACCGGGCGGGGGTCATCGTGAGGAGGTGCAGTCGTACTTTCCCCGCTTTCCTGACGGTAGGCATGACCCTGCTGATCGTGATGCAGGCATTCGTGAACATGGGGGTGTCGGTATCCCTTTTCCCGGTGACCGGCCAGACCCTGCCGCTGGTGAGCATGGGCGGTTCGTCAATGCTCTTCACGGCCTTTGAGCTGGGGATCATACTGAATGTGAGCCGGACGATGGACCAGCAGGAGAATTTGGAAGAATATCAGGAAGAAGATGAAGCATATTATGAGAGTGATCATTAGTGGCGGAGGAACGGGAGGCCATGTCTTTCCGGCCATAGCCATCGCCCGCGAGCTGAAGGGGGTGAGGCCGGAGGCAGAGATCCTCTTTGTGGGGGCTGAGGGAAGGCTGGAGATGACCAAGGTGCCCGAAGCCGGCTTTCCCATCGAAGGGTTGCCGGTACAGGGATTTAACAGGAAGAACCCCTTGAAGAACATACCGGTATTGCTGAACCTGATGAAAAGCATGAAGAAAGCACGGACGATCCTGCGCAGCTTTACCCCCGATGTGGTGGTGGGTGTGGGAGGGTATGCCAGCGGTCCTGTGGGGAAGGCGGCAGGGAAGGCGGGTATCCCCGTGGTCATCCAGGAACAGAACTCTTATGCGGGCGTTACCAACCGCCTGCTGGCAAAATACGCAGTGCGTATCTGTGTGGCCTATGAGGGGATGGAGAAATATTTTCCGGCTGAGAAGATCGTGCTCACCGGCAACCCGGTGCGGGAGGAGATAAGGAACAGCAGGATCACACGCGACGAGGCGTATGCTTTCTTCGGGATCCCTGAGGGCCATGAGGTGATCCTGGCCCTGGGAGGGAGCCTGGGAGCAGGCTCGGTGAACAGCGCTCTGCTGGAAAATGCAGAGATGCTGCGGGACAAAAAAGTATTCCTGCTGTGGCAGACCGGCAAAAGGGAGTATCAGCATATTGCGGAGAAGATGCAGGGCAAAAAGCTGGACAATGTGCGGGTGACGGCCTTTATCGAGAGGATGGAGATGGCCTATGCGGCGGCTGAGGTGATCATCTCGCGTGCCGGCGCCGGCACCATCTCGGAGCTGGCGGTGGTGGGCAAGAGCGTGATCCTCGTGCCTTCACCCAACGTGGCGGAGGACCACCAGACGAAAAATGCGCTGGCACTTACGGAAAAGGAAGCCGCTCTCATGGTGAAAGACCGGGAGACCTCCCGTTACCTGCCGCACCTGGCGCTGGAGCTGCTGGACGACAGGGAGAGAAGAGAAAAATTGTCGGCCAACCTGAAAAAACTGGCGCGGCCGGAGGCAGCCCGCGACATTGTCAATGAGATCATCAAAGCAACGGAGGGAAAAGGATGACAGAGATAACCACATACAACAGGATCTTTTTTACAGGCATAGGCGGTATAGGCATGAGTGCCCTGGCCCGCTATTTCCTGGCGGCAGGCTATGAGGTGGCAGGATACGACAAAACCCCTTCCCCGCTTACGGAGGCCCTGGAAAAAGAAGGCGCTGTCATCATTTTTTCCGACGATCCCGAAGATATACCCGGTAAATTCGGGGATGTGCGTTACCGCGGGGACACCCTGGTGATCTATACCCCGGCTGTGCCCCGCGACCATCCTGTCTTCCGTTTTTTCGCTGAGAACAATTACGAGATACTCAAACGGGCCGAAGTGTTGGGGCTTATCTCCGATAACATGCGGGCGGTGGCGGTGGCCGGCACCCACGGCAAGACCACCACCTCTACGCTGATCGCCCACATCCTGAAACGGTCGGTCCTTGACTGTACGGCTTTCCTGGGTGGCATCAGCAAAAACTACAACACCAACCTGCTGCTGGGCGAGAGCCAGTGGGTGGTACTGGAAGCCGATGAGTTCGACCGTTCGTTCCTCCATCTGCATCCCTCGCTGGCGGTGGTCACCTCCATGGATGCCGACCATCTGGATATCTACGGGGATCATGAGCACCTGCAGGAAGCTTTTCATCAGTTCATGGGACAGGTGCGCAAAGGGGGGAAGATCCTGGTGCACAACAGCCTGCAGGTGCGGCGGGAGGTCAATGAGGAGGTCGACTGGTTTACCTACGGACTGGAGGGAGAAGCCGACTACAGGGCGACAGACCTTTCTTTCAGCGAGGGCTATCATCATTTCACGGCCCACACGCCCGAAGGGGAGATCGGAGAGATACTTCTCGGCCTGCCGGGGCGTGTCAATGTGGAAAATGCCATTGCTGCCATTGCTGTGGCCCATCTGCTGGGGGTATCAAACGACAGCATACGCAAATCCCTCTTTCTTTTTGAGGGGGTGCGCCGGCGTTTTGATGTGCGGGTGCGTGGAGAGAAATATGTGTACATCGACGACTATGCTCATCACCCTTCGGAGCTGCAGGCTGCCATCACCTCGGCACGGGAGATGTTCCCGGGGAAAAAGATCACGGGCATCTTCCAGCCCCATCTGTACACAAGGACGCGGGATTTTGCAGAGGGATTTGCTGAAAGTCTCTCTTTACTCGACCGGGTCATTTTGCTGCCCATCTATCCGGCACGGGAAGAACCCATCCCGGGGATCACCTCTGCGATCATCCTGGACAGGATAAGGAAAAAGGAGAAAGAGCTGATCGAAAAAGAGGAGGTGCTGGACAGGATCGCCGGCGATCCTCCGGAGGTGCTCCTGACACTGGGAGCAGGCGATATAGACCGGCTGACAGAGCCATTGGAAAAGTTATACAGGGAAAAGGAACGGGATGAAGGTGAAAAGTAACATAAAAAGGGCTTTACGTCTGACAGGCTACCTGCTGCTGACGGCGGCGCTGGTCATCCTGCTGGCGATGATCTCCGTGCGGGAACGAAAGGTCCCGTGCCATGCCGTGCAGGTGCACATCCCCGACTCGCTGCAACTGGGGTTCGTGACGGCAAATGAGGTGAAGTCGATGGTGATGAAAAGCCAGGGAGCGTTCCTGGGCAAGCCGATAAAAGACATCCATACCGAAAAGATCGAAAAAGACCTGGAAAGACATCCCTACATCCGTACGGCAGAAGCTTATAAGGATGTGAAGGGGATCCTGCACGTGGAGGTCTTCCAGCGCCGGCCTGTGGTGAAGGTATATCTCAGGGGAGGGAAGATCCTTTTCCTTGATGATACGGGACACCTGCTGCCTTTCAGTCGCCATTATCCCGTGCATCTGCTCACTGCCTCGGGAAAGATCCCGCTGCCTTCAGGCAGGAAGTACAGCACCGTCGAGGACCTTCCCGAAGGGAACCCGCTGCAGGATATCTACCACATGGCACTCTTCATTGATAAACATCCCTTCTGGAAAGCACAGATAGAACAGATCTATGTGGACGGGAGCGGGGAATACAGCCTTACACCCCGTGTGGGCGCCCATGCCATCCTGCTGGGTGATGCCTCTGCTTTTGAGGAGAAGATGAAAAAACTCAAGATACTATATACCCATGCCCTCAACAACCTGGGCTGGAACAATTACACACAGATCAATCTTAAATTTAAAAACCAGATCGTATGCACGCGCCGATAAGTAACAGAACAAACAAAACAAATATCAGTACCATGAAAGATCAGCAATCTATTGTAGCAGCCATAGACATTGGCACAACAAAGATCGTCTGCCTGGTGGGCAGAAAAAATGAATCGGGAAAGATAGACATCCTGGCCCTGAGCAAAGCTCCTTCGACGGGTGTGAAAAGAGGCGTTGTCCTCAACATCGAGGAGACGGTCAATGCGATGAAGAAGACCGTGGAGGAGGTGAAACACAAATCCGGGGTCATCTTCGATGAGGTGTATGTGGGCATTGCCGGCCAGCATATACGCACCATCCAGAGCCGCGGGTATGTCAACCGGGAGAGCGATGAAGATGAGATCACCCGGAAGGACATCGAACGGCTCATCCGCGACATGGGGCAGATACCTGTGGATGTGGGCGAGGAGATCATCCACGTGCTGCCGCAGAACTTTATCGTCGACAATGAGACGGGGGTAAAGAATCCGGTGGGTATGTCAGGGCGTCGTCTCGAAGCCAATTTCCATATCGTGATCGGGAAGGTGGCATCGGCGCGGAACATCGAGAAATGTGTGAACCGGGTGGGTCTGCATGTGAAGGACCTTGTTCTGGAGCCACTGGCCTCCTCGTCGGCCGTCCTCACCCAGGACGAGATGGAAGCCGGCGTGGCCCTGGTGGACATCGGCGGCGGGACCACTGACATTGCCGTATATTATGACAACCTGATCCGGCATACGGCCGTGATCCCCTTCGGCGGGAATGTGGTTACCAAAGATATCAAGGAGGGATGCAAGATCCTCCTGAAGCAGGCGGAACTGCTGAAAACCACTTATGGATCGGCCGTGGGGGACATCGCCCCGGACGATCAGGTGGTGACCATCCCGGGCATCGCCGGCAGGGAACCGAAAGAGATCTCTTTCAAGTTCCTGGCACACATCATCCAGGCTCGTATGGAGGAGATCCTCGACGAGGTGGTGTATCAGATCCAGGGCTCGGGTGTGGCAGATAAGCTGGCGGCCGGCATTGTGCTCACCGGCGGCGGCTCGCTGCTCAAAGACCTGATACACTTGGTGCGGTACCGCACCGGCTATGATGTGCGCATCGGCCTGCCCAACCACCGTCTGGGAGGCGATCTGGCGGATGAGATCAACCAGCCGATGTACTCCACGGCCGTGGGGCTGATCCTCGAAGGGTTCGAGCAGGAAAAAGACAACCACAGACCCGCCACAAAAAAGGAATTGAAGAGGAAACCTGTGGAAGAAGGGAAAATGCAAAGCGATGACGGGAGAAAGAGTGAGGAGGAGACGGTGGATGCCGGCGATGGTAAGAACCATCTGTTCAATAAAATGATCAACAGGCTTTCCACCCTCTTTGATGAGGGCGGAGCCACCATGGACGAAGAGTAACCTATAAAAACCAAGGATATGAGTGAAGATCTTAAATTCGACATTACTCCCGAGCGTTCCTCGATCATCAAGGTCCTCGGAGTAGGCGGCGGCGGCAGCAACGCTGTGAACCACATGTACCGTCAGGGTATCCGGGATGTGGATTTTGCCGTATGCAACACCGATGCCCAGGCGCTCAACGACAGCCCCGTGCCCCTGAAGATCCAGATCGGTGAGACGCTCACCGAGGGGCTGGGTGCCGGCAACAAGCCGGACGTGGGCCGCCAGGCCGCCCAGGAAAACCTCGAAGAGGTGATGAACGCGCTGGGTGAGAACACGAAGATGGTCTTTATTACGGCCGGCATGGGTGGTGGGACCGGCACGGGCGCCGCCCCGGTCATCGCCAAAGCCTGCAAGGAGCGAAACATCCTTACCGTGGCCATTGTTACCATCCCTTTCTGGTTCGAAGGTAAGATAAAACACGACCAGGCCGTGGCCGGCATAGATGAACTGAGCCATTATGTCGACTCCCTGCTGGTGATCAACAACGACAAGCTGCGGGAGATCTTTGGCGACCTGACCCTCTCGACAGCCTTCTCCAAAGCCGACAACATCCTGACCATGGCGGCCAAAGGCATTGCAGAGATCATCACGGTACACGGATACATCAACGTGGACTTTGCCGATGTGGAAACGGTGATGCGCGACAGCGGCGTGGCTATCCTGGGCTCCGGAACAGCTTCGGGAGAGAACAGGGCACTCGCCGCCGTGGAGGCCGCTCTGACCTCCCCCCTCCTCAACTCAAACGATATCACAGGCGCCAGGAACGTATTGCTGAACATCACCTCCGGCAAGAAAGAGATCACCATGGACGAGGTGGGAGAGATCACGGATCATATCTCGAACAAGACCGACCCGGAGTCGGTGGTGATATGGGGTACCTGTACCGACGACAACCTAGATGAGGAGATCACCGTCACGGTCATCGCTACCGGCTTCAATGCCAACTCCATCCCGGACCTGTCTGCGTATTATATCAATAACAGGACCAAGGAGAGACACCCTCTGCCTGATCCCGATAAAGGCCCCGACCTGGAGATCATCGACCCTGCAGGGAAAACGATCGGAGCCTCCGGAGCAAAATCCGGAACGGAGATGCAGCAGATCCTGGATTTCAATGTCAGGACGGTGTCGGAGCCTTTTACCACCTCCACAAAGAACCCCCGCCCGGTGCCGGCAGCTGAAAAAAAAGGACACTCAGACCGGGAGCGGCTGGAGAGCGTGAAGAACAAGCATGAGGTGGTGAAAGATTCAATGGAATCCGTCAAGAAAGCGGATGACCGGATCACGCGCCTGGAAGAGGAACCTGCCTATCGCAGGCGTAAAAGCGAGATCGAGAACATGAACCCTGTTCCCTCGAAGAGAAAGATATCCAAATACTCACTTTATCAGGATGAGGAGGAAAAGGAGATCAAGCTGAGTGATGAAAACCCGTATCTCAGTAACAACGTGGACTGAGCAACTCCGGAAAAGGACATAAAAAAACCGGGAATTTCCCGGTTTTTTTATGTTTGCTAATAAAACTTGGATCGTTCGTCCTCGATCTTAGCGTATTTCTTCAGTGCTTCGTAAGCTTCGTAATTGGTACGGGTGACGTACTCTGTCCTCAGCCGCATCTTTTCAAGTTTGAAGTCGGATTTTTTGTCCGGTTCGGTTACCGAAGTAATATTGACCACATACACGGCATTGAGCCCTTTTACAGGTGGCGAGAGCCGGTCCTGCGGCCAGATGTATGCCACGGCGTTCAGAGCAGGTTCGATGCCGGCGCCCGGGATGGTGAAAGAGTTAAAAGTGATATCGCTGGCATCACGGACCCGTGTCTGCGTCTTCTGTGCCAGTTCGTCCAGGGTGCTTATTCCCTCCATTTTGTTGGCAAGGGCAGCGGCGAGGGTTTCTGCTTTTTTCTCCCGCAGTACGTTGGTGCGCACTTCAGCTTCCACATCTTTCAGCGGTGCATATCCATCCTTCTTGATCTCGGTAACATAAGCCACCACAAACCGGTCGCCCAGTTCGAAGACCGCCTGGTTGGTCGGATCCAGAACGATGTGGTCCTTGTCCGTATTGAAAGCCGCACGAATGAGGGGGCGCGGTGATTCCAGCCCAGGGATGCTCTCGTCGTTCTTGCCCACCACGGCCACATGTTTGTTGATGCCCTCCTCCTGAATGGCCTTGATAAACTTATCATACGTATTGTTGGTGCCGGCAAAACGGCTGGCCTGGGAATAGATGGCGTTGTACGTGGCGGAACTGGGTTCTATCTTTCTTTGCAGGAAAGCCACGGCAGCCTTTTTTACTTTCGGGCTCTGGTCCAGGATCTCCACAACATGATAGCCATATTGTGTCTCAACGATCAGGATATCACCTTTTTTCCCGGAGAAACAGGCATCGCTGAAAGGCTTGACCATCATCCCTTCCTTGAACCATCCCAGATCACCACCCAGACGGGCTGAGCCCTTATCGTCGGACATGGTCATGGCCAGCATGGCAAAATTGCCTCCTTTGTCTATAAGGTTTTTGATACTGTCGGCCTTGCTTTGTGCCTGTTCCTTGGTCATTTTCTGATTGAAAGCCACCAGGATATGGCGGGCATGCACCGAGTCGGGAAGCATATCAAAAGAGACCAGCTTGGCCAGCTTGTAAGTTTCGTTTTCCAGGTAAGGACCGTAAACAAAACCCGGTTTGGCATGGAAGATGATATCGTTGAGCGTATCGGGGGTCAGCTCTCCGTATGCATAGTGACGATCTGTGTAAGGTACGTCAGAGTTGAGATTGACGAACTCAGCGGCATTCTCTGCCTCCTCAAATTCCGGTTTGATCTTTTCGATCCAGTCCAGCGCTGCCTGTACATCTTTTTCGGAAGGGACCACATCGAAAGTGACATACTCGATCTTGCGGGAGGCCGTCTGTTTGTAGTTCTCCTTATGTTTGTCGTAATATGCTTCCAGGTCCTTGCGTGTAACGGTCACGGCACTGTCGGAGACCACGTCGAACAACTGGCTTATGTACTGGAATGAAGCTTTTTTGTTGTCTTCCATATAGGTCTGTTGTGCCTGGAAATCGGTGGGATACAGTCCCTTGCTGATCAGTGTAAGCAGTTTGGAGATCTTCCGCTCGTTGACGATCTGTTTTTCAAAATAGAGCCAGTATTCTTTCTGTTCCCCTTTCATCTGCTTGATGAAATTGATCACGGCATTGCGATCGAAGTATCCGGTGCTGGGGTCGGTGAAAAGCTGGCGTACAATAGGATGGGGGTTGTCGCCGTTGACCAGGTCGTACAACTCCTCGGGGCTGACGGCGATGCCCAGCTCCTTGTATTCAGGTGCCAGCACATTCTCGCGCACCAGTTCTTCCCAGACCTGTTGCCGGATCTTTTTGGAGGTGGCCTCATCGATCTCCCGGTTGCCGGAAAGCTTGTAGATCGTGGTCAGTGAATCGATCTTGGCCTGATAATACCGGATCGATACGGACTTCCCGTTGATACGCGCAACCTCAAGTTTCTTGGAAACATTGCTGAAGATCGAATTGTTGCTACCGGTGATAACGATGAAAGACAGAAGGGATACTCCGATAAAGATCGCTACCAATATACCAAATCTGTCCCTTATCTTTTGTAGTGTTGCCATTTATAAATAATTAAAGGTAAAGCCTAAAAATTTTACAGGCTGCAAATATAAAAATTTGCCCAATAAAAAAGGGGTGAAAATCAAAGCAAAATGTCTTGCAGGGGTGTTTTTGGATAAATTTTCCCGGAATCAGGTAAAATGTTCCCCCACAAATGGTCTTAGCCATCTTAGGGCTATCTTAATCCTTATTCAATTTTTTTAGTCTGACCAGTTCCACCCGTGTCTCCGAGATCTTCAGGACCTGGATCTCGAAAGGAGGGATGCTGATCCGTTGATTGGCCTTGGGCAGGCTCTCATGATGGTAGAGGATAAACCCGGCGAGGGTCTCATAATCATCCTTTTCCGGGATGTTCAGATCATATTTGTCATTCAGGTAATCAATTTCCAGACGTCCCGAGAAGATATATTCTCCCGGGGCTATCTCTTTTTCCACCATTTCCGAGATATCATGCTCATCCTCTATCTCTCCGAAGATCTCCTCAAGGATATCCTCGATGGTGACGATGCCGGAAGTACCCCCGAACTCATCCACGACCAAGGCGATGTTCTTTTTTTCCTCCACAAAAAGGGTAAGCAGCTTGTTGGCCGGCATGGTCTCGGGAACGATGATGAGGGGGTTCAGCACATCCTTAAGGTCCTTTGGATCGGTGAAGAAATCCTTGATCTGTACATACCCGATAATGTTGTCAATATTGCCGTCATATATGAGCAGCTTGGAAAGGCCGGTCTCGATGAAAGTATTACGAATTTCGTCAAAAGAGGCTGTTTTATCCAGAGCTACCAGCTCGGTGCGTGGTACCAGACATTCCCTGAGCTTGACATTTGAGAAATCCAGCGCATTCTGAAAAATACGGATGCTGTGGTCCTCTTCGGTCTCTCCGCCGGCGCCCTGGTTTTCCTCCAACAATCGTTCAATGTCTGCTTTTCCGAACACCTGGTCGATAGGTTTGTGGGGATCTTTCACCTTGAAGAAAACCCGTAGGAGTGTATTGGAAAGCAGGATGGTCAACTGAGCCACCGGATAAAAAAGATAGTAGAAGAAGGCAACGGGGAGGGCAAAGATCTTGAGAAAAGCATTGGGCAGGGTGTGAAAAAGTGCTTTGGGAATGAACTCGGCCAGGACCAGGATGACCAGTGTGGAGATGATCGTCTGCAGGATGAGTATCCAGCTCTCACTGTGGGTGAACCGTCCCAGCACAGGCTCCAGAATGGCCGCCATAAAAATACCGTAGATCACCAGGGCGGTATTGTTGCCGATGAGCATGGTGACGATATAACGCCCCGGCTCTTCCGAGAAGACCGAGATCACCTTCGCGGAGAACGTTCCCCGGGATCTGTCCAGTTCCATCCGCAGTTTGTTGGCCGAAAGGAAAGCGATCTCCATCCCCGAGAAGAAAGCGGAGAAAAGAAGTGTGATCAGGATAATTATATAATAGGTCCCCTCCATTATTTTTTTTGCTTGTCAGTTTCTTTCTGTGCTGTCTTTTTCTCGTGTATCCTGCGGAGCCGTATACGCAAGGTAAAAATAAAAAATGAGATCACTACCATAACAAAAAAGACAATGCTCCTTTTCATATCCTGTTGGGCAAAGGCATGTATGCCGGCTCCCAGGGAAAAGAGCCCTACCACCCCCCAGACGATCTCCATGATCTTCATGATGTTCAGTTTTTATTGACTATGGGTTGTTGCTTCAGGGTATCGGGTGCCGGCGTTTTCTCCACAGGTTCTTCAAAATATACAGTACCTTTCACCTTTTTGATATGCCAGTCGTTAAAAGCCTGGTCCGATTCAAAACCTTCCCCGAAAATGATCTCATCCGGGGTAGTGATACGTATGGCTTTGTCGGTGTAGATCAGTTTCTTCCCCACATCCCAGAAAAGCAGCTCGGCATCGAGCCTTTCGTGGTTCAGGTTCTCCGCTATGACGCTGTCACGGGCTTCCCATAACTGTTTTTTCTGATAATAGACAGCATAATGTGCACTGAGGTGGGTCTCGGCCACCATATCCTTGTTGTAAAATTCCACATCAAGCCCCCGGGGAAAGATCATGACCGGTTCTTCCCGGTCGGTGTAATACAGTACCTCGGGAGCGGTGATGATCATCTGCAGGCGGCCGGTATCCATGTAGATGGTCGTCAGCCCGTTCACCGTTTGTGTGGGCAGGGTGTCCACACGGGTGAGGCTGCGAATGATCTGCACATCATTCTTCTGGCATGAAAAAAACATTGCACTTCCTGCCACCAGAAGCAGCAGGAAGGCAATGTTCCTATTATGTTTTTTGACAGCCGGGGAGAAGATTATTTTCTGATCCTGACGGTTGTGGTTTCGTTTATCCATCCCTTAAGCTCATATTTGTCTCCTTGTTTGAAGGTATAGAAGAAGACGGTTTCCTGAGAGGGAAAATGCTTTGAATAGGTGGCAATGTATTCGTTGGCCATTTGTGCCAGCGAAGGATCTTTTTTCTTGGCGATGTTGAACTGGTCGACGGCAGCCCAGAAAACAGCGGCGTGGGCCAGATCGTCATCCCCGTAATTCTTGGCATTGGCGTAGATCCTCCCCAGGAGCATGTGGGGCAGTCCTGACTTGGGATCGGCCTGCATGGCCTTCACACAGTAACTCTTGGCCTGGGGCAGGTCTTTCTTGATGCGGAAAATGATGTCGGCGATCTCCAGGTAAAACTTGCTTTTCGTGGGTCCGTCCGTTTCCAGATTGACCGCCTGTTTCAGGTAATCAATAGCCTTGTCATAATCTCCCCGTTTCTTGTAAGTGCGGGCAATGTCATAGGCGATCGCTGAATTGGGCTCTATCTTGTTCAGGGCGATCATGGATTTGAGGTAAAGCTCCGTTTCTTCGCATCCTGTATTTTTCAGCCAGAAAACATATTTTTTCATGGCTTCGGGATTGTCCTTGTTCTTGTCAAAATCGGGAGAGAACAAAGCGATCAGGGACTCACAGGTGGCAGCCCCGCTACTGGTGAACTGATTGGCTATGTGGTCTTTCAGGTTCAGGACCTCTTCATTGTCAGGGGTTTCGTTCAGTTTTGCGTCAATGATCTGCGAGAGTTTGGCATAATTGTTCACCACCTCCTCGTTGGTAATGATCCTGTCCTTAAAAAGGGAGATGGTCAGGTCCATATATGCTGCCAGAATGGGTACTTTTGCCTTGTTGCCGGAGAGATCGATCGCCTGTCCCAGGTAATCATAGGCTTTTTTCATGGCGCCGGGAGATCCTTTTTTGAACTTCAGCAGATCAATGCCCATATATCCCAGGACACGGGCGCTGTCCTGCGGATAGACCTCCATCCTTTTGTGATAGATCATCATGACCGTATCAAGATAGGCATTGGCTTTATCAGTCTCTTTATTGGTCAGGGCATCCGTTACGAAATGCTTGTAGATCGAGACCCCATTCTGCATGACCACTTTGGGCACTTTCGCATATTTACTCTGGGCCATCAGGCTTTTGGTGCACGATCCGTAATAGACCAGGCGCCAGTATGGGAGAGCATCCGAATAATTCTTTTGTTTATAGTACTCTCTGTACAGAGAATAGTTCCTCAGGCAATTCATGATGTCGTTCTGCTGCTGGTTCTGGGCCGTTGCGTTGGGTAAGCCTGCCATCAGCAGGAGGAGGGCCAGGGTGATGATCTGTGTTAACCTTTTCATGACTGTTGTTTTTGAGGTTATTGATATTTTCTTTTGACGAACCAAAAGTCATTTACCGATATACCAAATTTAATAATATTATATTGTTCCCGCACAAAATTCTTTTCAACATTTCCTCTCCAACCGCTTTCCACGGACAGATTGAAGGTGGTCCTACCCATCATAAGTGCCATCCCGGCTCCGCGGTTGATGATCGGTAAACCTACCCCAAAACTTATGCCAAAGTCATTGACCGGGACGTTATTGACTGTAAAATAGGAACTTTGGTAATGTCCTCCGATACGGTATTTGATGATCTTCCAGTATCTTCTGAAGTCCCGGGGGTTGGGCGTGTACTCCAGGCCGGCCCGTATGCTTTGTGCGGGGATCAGCGAATCCCTGCTGAAAGGGATGGAGGCTTTGTTCCAGTTGCTGTAGGTGTAATCAGCTCCTACGGTCCACTTATTGCCGTTGGAAAAAGCGAAGCCGATACCCAGGGTAGGCGGCAGGATGATCTGCTGGTTGTACAATGTGAAGTCATTGATCGTATCCAGGTTTTTGTCGCCGTTGGGCATGATCGCCAAAGCATAATCCTGACCTTCTTCCGTATAGTTGACCTTTTTATGGGTCGTACTTCCGATAAGTCCGATCACCAGGCTATTATCTTCACCGAAATGAGCGGTGTACTGCAGGCCCAGGTCGAAATTGAAATCGCTGATAATGTAACTCCGCTCCAGACGGGTCTGAAAAGCCCCCATGTTATTGGGGAAATAAAGTTCGTGGGTCTTGTGGATCTTCCCGAAAAGATAATCAAAATTAAACCCTATGGAAAGATGATCAAAGAGTTCAACCGCCGTACCGGCAAAGAAACGGGTCACTCCTCCGTCTCCCTTGAAATAATATAACAATTCTCCCACATCGGGATTGTAAAGAGGATCCTCTTTGGTCACTCTCTCGTTCAGCGCATAACCGGTGAATGCCGAGGGGATGAAACCAAGCGCCACGCCCCAGTGGCGGGTGACCGGAAAGCTGAACACCAGGTTCCCCAGGTTGAGATCGTGGGTCCTTTTAGAACTGTGGGATCCGGAAAGCCTGGAACTCTTGCCGTTCACTCCGAAATCAAATACAAAACTGAGACTGTCTCGGGCCGAAATGGATGCCGGGTTGTTGAAATCAATGTAGGAAGGGTTGCGCATGGCGATGGAGATCCCTCCCATGGCACTGTTACGGATCAGAACGGGATTGGCCAGGTCGCCTATACCTTTCATGGAGAAAGGAGAGTTATAGGTGGTCTGCCCATACCCTGCCGTAACCAGAAATAAAAGAAAAATGATCCCTGCGCTGCTATGTCGTTTCCTGTGCATTGAATTCCAATATGCGATTTAGTCCGTATGCTGTCAGATCCGGGAGCACAAAGATGCTATTTTTTAACTTTTTATCAAAAAAAAAGGCATCTCCGCCGGTGAGGATCGTCTTCATATCCTGTCGTTTTCCGGCAAATCTGTCGATGGTGCCGTCGATCTCCGTCAGCATACCCTGTACCACCCCGGCCCGGATGGCCTCTTCGGTGGTCGTTCCCACCTCGGGATACTCCCCTTCGGGAGTGACCAGGGGTAGACTGCGGGTCTGACCGGCCAGCGCCCTGAAACGCATCTGCAGACCGGGGGAGATATTGCCTCCCAAAAAATCTCCCGTTGCAGTGATCAGGTCAAAAGTGAGCGCCGTGCCGGCATCGATCACCAGCACATCGTTCTGCGGGAAACGGGCATGTGCTTCCACCACCGCGGCGATGCGGTCGTAACCCAGCGTCTCCTTCGAACGGTAAAGATTCCGGACGGGCAGGGGCGTGGCCGGGCCCAGGTGCAGGAAAAGCCCCGGTATCTCCTCCAAAACGGGAAGAACACCCCCGGGGATCGGGCCCGTAGCTGTCAAAATGGCATTCCTGACCTGAGGATGACCCTCCAGAAGATCTTTCAGCAAGGAAGAGGAGAGTTCCCGGTGAACGGATCTTTCCCGGATCTCCTCCCCGGCAAAAAGAAAAACTTTCGAACGGGTGTTGCCGATGTCAAGGACAAGGTTCATTTTTTCGGTATCCTTATAATTAAAACAGCTAAAATAATGGTTTATTTTGTCCCCCTGCCGGTTTTATCGTTTAACTTTGTGAAAAATCAGACGAATGCTTGTTTATAAATTCGGCGGATCGGTGTTGAAGAATGCGGGTGGCGTACGTGCTGCCGCCGGGGTGGTGAAAGAGGCCGGCACGGCGCTCACCGTGGTGGTGTCCGCCTTCGGGAAAACGACCAATGCCCTGGAAGAGATCGCCGGCATGACCTGGCGACAGGAGCAGGGGACGGAAGAGAAGCTGCAGGCGCTGAGGGGGTATCATCTGCAGATCATCAGGGATCTGTTCGGGGAAAAAAGCATCGCTGAGGCCAAGGCGGAAGAGATCTTTTACGACCTGGAGGGCCTCTTGAAGGTTCCCCGGGGGATCACTGCAGAACCCTGGTACGATGCGGTCGTATCCTTCGGGGAACTGCTTTCCGGAGTGATCGTGGGGGAAGCCTTCCGCCAGGAGGAAATCCCCCTGACAGAGGTGGATGTGCGGCAGGTGATCATCACCGACGACCATTACCGGCAGGCCCGGGTCATTCCGGAGATCACCGCAAAAAAAATAAAAGAAGTATTCGGGAAAGAGGAGAGAGTCTTCCTGACGCAGGGATACATCGCAGCTACAGAAGCAGGGGTCCCCACCACGCTGGGCCGTGAAGGGTCCGACTATACGGCGGCCCTGCTGGGCAGTGTGCTGGGCGCTGAGAAGGTGGTGCTGTGGAAGGATGTGCCCGGCGTGATGAACGCCGATCCTGCTGTGGACCGGGAGGCGGTGCACCTCCCGGGGATCTCCTACCAGGAAGCGGCCGAGATGGCTTTTTACGGTGCCCGCGTGATTCATCCCAAGACCATCAAACCGCTCGTGAACCGTCATATTCCCCTCGTGGTGAGAGGACTTTTTTCACCTGGCAATGAAGGAACGATCATCTGGGACCTCGAAGAGATGGTGCGGCATGTGCCCGTCTTCATCCGGAAAGAAAGACAACTGCTGCTGTCGGTGTTCCCCCGCGACTATTCCTTTATCCTGAACAAGCACCTGGAAGACCTTTTCGGCCTTTTCCGGGAATGGCGGTTCAATATCTCGCTCATACAGATCTCTGCCATTAGTGTCTCTTTCTGTATCGATGATCCCGGCACCTCATTCATGGACCGGGTGAAAATACTGCAGGAAAAGTATGAGGTCTATTTTAACCGGGATACCGAGTTGTGGACATTCCGCCATTATGAGGAGGGAATGTTGCGGGAAAAAATGCAGGGCTGCCTGACACTGGTGGAACAGCGGACGCGGCTGACGGCACAATATGTCATAAAAAGGATTTAACTTTAGGGAGAAAATATAAAAGATGGTCCTGGAACTGGGAAAATATTCGGTACATGTAGCAGCAGGCTGGCTGGTGGCGGGCGGGTTTTTGACCGCCCTCCTGGTTACCTGGGTGTCGATCCCTACCATCCTGAAAGTGGCCATGAGCAGGGGACTGTATGACCGGCCCAACAAACGCTCGTCCCATAAGCGGGAGATCCCCACCCTGGGAGGCATGGCGGTCTTTGCCGGGTTTACGATCGCTGTTGCACTTTTTGCCGGGTTGTTCCTCCCGCGCGAGCTGTTGTTCCTTTTCGCAGGCCTGATCATTCTATTCTTTATCGGTATCAAGGACGACATCCTGATGATCGACCCCGTAAAAAAACTGCTGGGCCAGATCGTGGCCGCGGCGATCGTGGTCATTCTGGGGGATATCCGGATGACCGGCTTCTACGGCTTTCTGGGGATCTGGCAGATCCCTTACTGGGCAGGAGTGTTGTTCACCATCTTCGTCTTTGTGGTCGTCATCAACGGTATGAACCTGATCGACGGCATTGACGGGCTGGCTTCGGGCACGGGGATCCTGGCGTCGGTGGCCTTCGGAATATGGTTCTTTCTTGCCGGTCATACGGCTTATGCGGTGATCAGCTTTTCCCTGGCGGGCAGCCTGATCGCTTTCCTGCGTTTCAACCTCTCGCAGGGACGGCACAAGATCTTCCTGGGAGATACGGGCTCGCTCATCGTGGGTCTGTTGCTGGGGGTGCTGGCGGTGCGGTTCATGGAGTACAACCGGACGGTGCCGGAGGCGCTGCGGATCTCCTCGCCGGCGGTGGTCGCCTTCACAGTGCTGATCCTCCCCATGATCGATACCCTGCATGTCTTTATATTGCGCATCTTCCGGGGCCGTTCGCCTTTTGAGGCGAGCCGGTGGCACCTGCATCACCGGCTGCTGGACCTGGGCTTGTCACACATCCGGGCCACCGGCGTGTTGCTGTCCGTCAACCTGCTGTTCATCCTCCTGGCATACGGGTTGCAGGACCTCGGCGATCTGCCCCTGTTGGGGATCATCCTGGGCCTGGCACTCCTCCTGACCCTGCTGTCGTACAGCCTGATCGGGCTGAAAAAGCATAAGGAACATGTTGCTTCCGGGAAGAAAGTGCTGGAAATATAATTTTTCTCTGATTAAAGTTAATTTGTTATGAAAAAGATCTTTTGGGTAATATTCCTCCTGCAGGCGGCGGGGGCGGGCATGTCTGCCCAGGAGGTGCCTTTTCACAAAGGGGTTCAGTTCACCAATTGGTTTCAGGAGCAGGATGCCCATCATGTCCAGTTTACCAAATACACCAAAAAGGACTTTGAACAGGTCCGCAGTCTGGGATGTGATGTGGTCAGGCTCCCGATCAACCTGCATTTTATGACCGGCGGGGCTCCTGATTACAGGATCGACACCCTCTTTTATTATTTTTTGGATCAGGTGGTTGACTGGTCGGAAGATCTGGGCATGTATCTCATCCTGGACAATCATACGTTCGACCCGTCCGGTAATACTTCCCCCGATATCGGAGAGGTACTGAACAAGGTGTGGCAACAGATGGCTGCTCATTACAGGAACCGTTCGTCCCTGATCATGTATGAGGTGCTGAATGAGCCCCATGGCATTTCGGATGAGCTCTGGAATGGCATCCAGGAGGGTGTGATCCGGACGATCCGCCAGGAGGACACCGTGCATGCCATCATCGTCGGTCCTGCCGGATGGAACAGTTACCGTCATCTGGACAGCCTGCCGGCGTATGAGGATGATCATCTGATCTACACTTTTCATTTTTATGACCCGTTTCTCTTCACACATCAGGGGGCGACCTGGACGAACCCCTCCATGCAGAACCTGGCCCATGTTCCTTTTCCCTATGCGGCGGACAGCATGCCTTCTCTGCCGGATGATCTGAAAGGCACCTGGGTGGAATCGGCATATAATAATTACAATCATACCGGCACGGAGAGCTATGTGCGTCAGGAGTTGGATATTGCGGTGGCCTTTCAGCAGTCCAGGCAGGTACCCCTTTACTGCGGAGAGTTCGGGGTGTATATGAAAAACAGCAAAAATACCGACCGCGTGCGTTGGTACGGGATCGTCCGCCAATACCTGGAAGCCCACGGTATTCCCTGGACCATGTGGGATTATCACGGGGGCTTCGGGTTGTTCGTGAAAGGAGGAAATGATATGTTCGAACATGATCTGAACATACCTTTGCTGGAAGCCCTGGGATTCAATGTCCCTGAGCAGACGCCGTATGTCCGGAAAGCTGACAGTACGGGGTTTATGATCTATACGGATCATATAGCACCGGGGGTGTACAGCCTGTCCTATGGTACGGGGCAATACGATCTTTATTCCAGGGCCTACCCCAACAATGGTGTTTTCTGCCTGAAATGGGAAGAGGCTGTCCAATATAATGCCTTATCTTTTGATTTCAGGCCGGACAAGGATCTTTCCCGCCTACGGCAGGAAGGATATGCCCTCGACCTGATCGTACGGTCCGGCATTCCCGGTCACAAATTCGATCTGCGGTTTCTGGATACCAAAACGGAAGATCCCGGTGATCATCCCTGGCGCATGAACTATACCCTGGATGAACAAAAGTTCCCCGCCGACGGCCGGTGGCACCATCTGCACATTCCTCTGACGGCGTTTGTGGAGGGAGGAGCATGGGACAACGGCTGGTACGAACCCGAAGGGAAATTCGACTGGACGGAGATCGATCAATTTCAGATCGTCAACGAGTATGATATTTTCAACGGAAACGGCTCCCTTTTTTTTGACAACATCCATGTGACCAATCAGGATACGGCCCGGGTCTATGTGATCCCGGTCTTTGCCCCTCCGGGAGAGCCGGTCACAGGGGATCCGGATGTTATACGGATCTTTCCGAATCCCGTCAGGGATTACCTGTTCATTGAGAGCACTCGGGGAGGAGCTCTAACTTTCCGGCTGATGGATGTATACGGGCAGGTGTTGTTACGTTCCTCCTTCCGGGACAAGACGGAGGTATGTCTTTCCGGTCTTAAAAGAGGACTTTATTTTGTGAAGGTGGAAGGGGAGGACAACCTTAACCTGGTGAAAAGGATCATGAAGATCTGAGATCATTTGACCGGCAGATCCTCTTCTCCGGTTTAAAGGTTTGGACCACTTCCTGTGGTCCCCACGCACTCATGAGGAAGATCACACAGAGGGGACAAAGTATCAACAGGGTTTCCCCTGTGCGAGCAACTACGTAGATAACTACGTAGTAAGCTACGTAGTTGAAATAAAATTACAACTGTTCTAATAGCTTGTAATATAGTATGATATAATAGAATTGGGGAATCATAAAAATTATTACTTTTATAAAAGTAGATTAAAAGTAATGTCCCGGATTTCGGGATTGCCGGTATTGATAAGCTTTTTGACAGAGAGTACCTGTATCCAACCTTTGGGTCATAAATTGTGACTCCGGACGTATGAAAATACCGGATCTTTTTAATAAAGAGTCAGAATCCTTTGAAAAAATGTAATGAACGTACAAATATTCCTTTGAGAAAGTGTATATTTGTACAAAAAACACATGGAAAGAGATGCGCTGAAAAAGCTGGAAGAATGGAAAAGTTCATCGTCCCGCAAACCTTTGGTAATAAGGGGAGCCCGGCAGGTAGGGAAAACCTGGCTAATGAAGGAGTTCGGTCGGCGGCAATATGAACAGACCGTTTATGTGAATTTTGAGAAAAGCAAACGGTTGCATACCCTGTTTGAAGGGGATCTTGATGTGAAAAGGATCCTTACGGGTTTGCAGGTTGAAAGCGGAGTGACGATACGTCCTGAAAACACGCTTATCATATTTGATGAAATACAGGAAGTTCCACAGGCTATTACCGCATTGAAGTATTTTAATGAGGATGCTCCGGAGTATCATATCCTGGTTGCGGGATCATTGATGGGTATGGCTGTGCATGCAGGGATTTCCTTTCCCGTAGGAAAGGTGATGTTCATGGAACTTTATCCGATGACCTACCGGGAATTTTTGCTGGCTGCCGGGGAAAGGGAGCTGATTCATTTGTTGCGGGAGGAAGACTGGGGATTGATCAGAGCATTCAAAGAGAAATTTATCGAACGATTGCGACAATATTATTTTGTCGGGGGGATGCCCGAGGCTGTACAGACTTTTGTTGAAGATCGGAACTTTCGTGAGGTGAGGGAGATACAAAGAGGTATCCTGGATACTTATGAACTGGATTTTTCCAAGCATGCGCCGGTACGGCTCCTGCCGCGGATACGAATGGCATGGAATGCCATCCCTGCCCAGTTGGCAAAAGAGAATCGTAAATTTATTTACGGATTGATCAAAAAAGGAGCCCGGGCAAAAGATTATGAACTGGCGATCTCATGGATGGAAGATTGTGGGCAGGTACATAAAGTGAATCGTATATCTAAGCCGGCCATACCTTTAAAGGCCTATGAAGATGCATATGCTTTCAAACTGTTCCTGGTGGATGTGGGGCTCCTGGGAGCAATGGGGGATCTGGATGCAGGAACTTTACTGGAGGGGAATGCTGTCTTTTCCGAATTTAAGGGAGCACTCACAGAGCAATATGTTTTTCAGCAACTGATCAGTCAGAGAAGCTTTGTGATCAAATACTGGTCTTCCGAACGTGCTACGGCCGAAGTGGATTTCGTTTTGCAGTACGGAGGGAGCATAATACCAATAGAGGTGAAAGCTGAAGAAAATCTGAAGGCAAAAAGTCTGAAAATTTACAAGGAAAAATTCCACCCTCCCCTCGCTTTGCGTTTTTCCATGTCGGATTACAGGGAGCAGGAGTGGCTGGTGAATGTGCCGCTGTATGGTATTGGCAATGTGGAAGAGCTGCTGCAAAGGGTAAAAAGGAGTTGATTAGATCCAAAGGGTACCTTTTTGGAGTTAGGAGAGAGAACTCCCTCGCCCTTCCTTGTTTCGCCGTGGCGACTACATACCACGCTGTTGGCTCCTTTTGCACTGTCCCTATTAATTTGTAAATTCCGGTGAAATTGACCCAGGTAATCCTGAGGAAACTGACCCAGGTAATCCGGGGCAAACTGACCCACCCTGGGCATGCTGATTTTTCATTTCAAAAATAGGCATTTTTTATTAATCGAT
>JALVJE010000181.1 GCA_027028505.1 Bacteroidales bacterium | reverse complement strand
TCAACGTGCGCGATGTGAGCGGCCTCATCGGTCAGTATGCCCACGGCAACGAGCCCAGCCACCATATGGCCTATCTGTGGGACTATGCCGGCGCCCCCTGGAAGACGCAGCGTATGGTGAGAAAGATACTCACCACCCTCTACCACAACACCCCCGGCGGTATCGCCGGCAACGAGGACTGTGGTCAGATGTCGGCCTGGTATGTGATGAGCGCCCTGGGACTGTATGCCGTCACCCCCGGCCTGCCCCACTATGCGCTGGGCAGCCCCCTGTTCCGGAAAGCGACGATCCATCTGGAGAACGGCAAAGAGTTCATCATACGGGCGCGGGGCAACGGCGCCGGCAGACCTTACATACGTTCCGCCACCCTCAACGGGGAACCCTGGCAGCGCTGCTACCTGCGCCAGGAAGATCTCCTGGCCGGCGGCGAGCTGCTCCTGGAGATGAGCGACCGGCCCGACACCACCTGGGCCACAGCCCCGGAGGCCCGCCCGCCGGCACCCGAAAGGCCTTTCCGCTGGGCCTGTCCGGCCACACCCCATTTTGAGGATATCTATTTCGCCGGCCGTCTGCCTGTGACCCTCACCGCCGCCGGTCCGCGCGACAAGGTCTTTTACACCCTCGACGGCAGTGCCCCGGATCCCGGCAGCCCCGTTTACCGGCAACCCTTTGTCATCGACCGGCCCCGCACCCTCAGGACCCGGAGCTATCGCGCCGGGGTATGGCCTTCTTTCGTACGTACTGTACACTTTATAAAGATCAGTACCCTGCCGGCCGTTGCCCCACCCCGCTCCCTCCGCCCCGGCATCGTCTACCACCTCATCGACCAGCCTGTGGAGAATGCTGCCACCGTACAGGATTACCCCTTCACCAGGACGGGGGTCACTTCTCTTTTCAGGGTGGATCTTGTCAAAGACCAGCGGCCTTTCGGTGAATGGTTCGAGGGCTATCTGAAAGTACCGGCCACCGGCATCTACACCCTGGCGCTGGAGGCCAACGACGGAGCCATCCTGTACCTCAACGGCCGGGAGATCGTCAACAACGACGGCGGCCACCGCTCCCAGAAACTGGACATGAAGATAAAGCTGGAGAAAGGATACCATCCCATCCTGGTGAAATATTTCCAGCAGGGTCTGGCCAAGAACCTGCGCGTCACCTGGCAGGGCCCCGGCATGCCGGAGCAGGAGATACCGGAGGAGGCGTTGTTCCATTAGGAAGTGTGGAGGGTGGAGTTAAAAGTTATTCGCTGCTGCGCAGCTGAAATTAGTTCGGGCTGCGCCCTCACGAAATTTATCCCGACTGCGTCGGGCTGAAATTAAGTAGTAATTAATTGATAATCATAAATCATCATTCAAACTTCATTATTCGGTGTTCATCGATCATCCCGGGAATTGCGGCACCTCAAACGCTCGCGCAGCGAGCATCAAATCCCGTAAAACTGCAGTGCAGTTTTACGAGGATCCTCGCAATTCTAACGAGATCAAGATCTCGAGAATTGCGGGACCACAAACATCAAACATTACATAACATCCCCCAACCTGAAACCTGAAACCTGGAACCTGAAACCTGAAACCTGGAACGTCCTTTTGCCTTTCCTCGTCCGCCGTAGCCTTAGGCGGAGGCGGATTACTTTTGCCTTTCTATCTCTTCCAGCGTCCTGCCTTTGGTCTCTTTCAGATTACGGTATATAAAGAGGAATCCTGCCAGGCTGATGGCGGCAAAGATCCAGAAGCTGCCGGAAGCATGAACGGCCTTGTTGACGATAGGAAAAGAATAAGCGAGAATAGCGTTGGCGCTCCACAGGGCGAAGGTAGCCACGGCCATGGCGGCTCCCCGCACCCGGTTGGGGAAGATCTCGGAGAGGACCACCCACGTAACCGGCGCCAGCGTCATGGCATAGGCGGCGATGGCCATCACCACCAGCAGCAACATGGGCCAGCCCGTAACGCCCAGGTAATAGAACAGGCCCAGCACACTGTATATGGCAGCCAGGCTGCCGGCCCCGAGCAACATCAGCGTCCGGCGCCCCAGGCGGTCCACCAGCGCCATGGCCACAAAGGTGAAGAGCAGGTTGACACTGCCCGTGATGACGATATTAAAGAGGATGTCCGACACCGAATATCCGGCGGCGGAGAAGATCTCCTCGGCATACATAAAGACCACATTGATGCCGCACCACTGCTGGAAGACAGCCAGCACCACCCCCACGATGACGATGCTCCGGATGCCGGGGGTGAGCAGCTCACGCCATGGCACTTTCTCCTGCACATGGGCCAGCGAAGCACGTATCTCCTGCAGGGCCTGCCGGGCATAGGTCTCCCCACCCACACGGGCCAGGATGGCTCCGGCCTCCGGCTCACGCCCCTTGCGTACCAGCCAGCGCGGACTGTCCGGCACGAACCACATCAACAGGAAAAAGAGCAGCGCCGGCACCGTCTCGGCCCAGAACATCCAGCGCCACCCCTGCTGCCCGTTCCACGAGTGCAGGATATCCGCCGCCGTGGCACCCGCCGGCACCGGCTCGGCGATCAGCCAGTTGACAACCTGCGCCAGCAGGATGCCGATAACAATGGTCAGTTGATTGATCGAGACAAAACGACCCCGGATATCGGCAGGTGTGATCTCGGCAATGTACACCGGCGACAGATTGGAGGCAATGCCAATGCCCACGCCTCCGAGCAACCGGTAGAGGATAAAAACCGTGAAATGACCGGAAGCACCCGTGCCCACCGCCGAGACCGTGAAGAAAAAAGCCGCCGTGATCAGCATCTTCTTCCGTCCGTAACGATCGGCCATGGCCCCGGAGATCACCGTGCCGGCAATGCATCCGATCAGTGCGGCACTGATCGCCCATCCCTGTAGGGCCGGAGAAGAGGCAATGGAAAAGAACTGCTCATAAAAAGGCTTTGCCCCGCCGATCACCACCCAGTCGTAGCCGAACAACAGCCCCCCCATCGCCGTCACCAGCGATAAGGCCGTGACATACTTCAGATCATACTGCTTCATAAAAGATCATTTTCCGCACCGAAAATATACATTTTTCCCAGATTAAACCCCTCAAC
>JALVJE010000180.1 GCA_027028505.1 Bacteroidales bacterium | reverse complement strand
GGGTACTGGGTACAGGGTGCTGCCCGCCCGGATGACCTGGTCGGACGGGGCTGACGCCAGTCGGACGGGCAGCACCCTGTACCCAGTACCCAGTACCTAGTTCTCCTGTAACAACTCATCCAGCAGCTTCCTGATCTTTCCTGCATTCCACTTGCTGGCACCTTTGTGCTGCAGGACGATGTTGCCCTGCCTGTCGACGATGAAGGTGGTGGGGATGGAGGAGGTCTGCAGCGGCGGCGGGGCTTGGGTCTCCTGAATGAGCACCGGAAAGGTATAGCCCTTGTCTTTGATGTAGGCCCGGACCTTTTCCGGGCTGTCGCCGGCGATCATGAGGAACGCCACCCTGTCTCCGTAGTCTTTGTAAAGCTTTTCGATCCCCGGCATCTCCGCCCGGCAGGGGGGGCACCAGGTGGCCCACAGGTTGATGAACAGCACCCTGCCCCGGTAATCCGCGAGGGTCACATGCCGGCCATCCAGGGTGGCCAGCGACCACTGCAGGTCGCGCTCACCCAGCGTGCGGATCGGCGCTGTGGAGACCTTCTTCAGGGGAGGATGCAGGACCGTGCGCATCAGCACCGGCCAGACCGTCCGCCGTGTGGAGGGGATCAGGAACAGCAGGATCAGCAGGTAAAAAAGAAAATCCAGCGCAATGGACCACCATTTTTTTGTCTTAAAGTAATTCTTTATCTTTTCTTTTACATCTATTTTCATAATAACAAGTTATAGGTTAGCCTGATATGGAATTCATGGCCGGGATGATCCTGCCGTCCGCCAGCATGTAGCTGCCCATGAGGTTGGAGGTCAGGCAGGAGTGCACCGGGTAGAGGAAGAGCAGGTCGCCGCGGCGGTATTTCTGCAGCTCCGCTGCCGGCAGGCGGACGGTGCCGTGTTCCTGGGAGAGGGCCGTGAGAGTTCCTCCGGGCATGAGCCTTACCGGATTTGCCGGGTCGAGGACCCTGCCAAAGATCTTTCCCTCCGCTCCGGGCAGATACTCTTTGGAGAAATGTACCGCACCGCCGTAGAGGATCGCCTCGCCACGTGCAGGGTAGAGGGCAGCCACAGGGCAGGCCATGGCCACAGCAATATCCGCCGGGGTGCAGGCTCCCAGCCGCTCCTGCATGAGATCGTAAAAAACGAAGTTGCCGGGACGCATCTCGCCGATGCCCTCTGCTTTTTCGAGCAGACTGAAGGCCGGCGTATCCCCCAGCGAGAGGATGCTCTCCGGGAAAAGGCTGTGGTAGCGCTCCTGCAGGGCCTTCATCCTCATCACGGCCTGCTCGTGAAGCTGCAGGATCTCCTGCGGCGAGGAGGCGGCATAGGTGTTGCCGGTGTGGGCCAGGAACCCTTTGAAACGCAGCTTCCGGCTGTGCTGCAGGAGCTCCAGGGCTTCGTCCGTCAGAGCCGTCTGGTCCCAGGGGATGCCGCTGCGGCCGTAACCGGTATCGATCTCCAGGAAGAGCCCGGCAGGGTGGGAGAGCTGCTTTTCCAATTCCCGCACCGTCGCGGGATGTTCAGCCAGCAGGTTGAGCGTGATCTTTCCGGCCAGCTCGTTGATCAGCTCTTCCTCACGCAGGTTGACAGGAAAAGCTACGGTAATGTCTTTCCATCCTGCTGATGCAAAATAACGGGCCATGAGCAGGCTGGAGACAGTGATAGCGGTCACCCCTTCGTCCCTGAACCATCCTGCGATATGGGCGGAGCGGTGGGTCTTGAAGTGGGGCCGGAAGAGGATGCCGCTGCGGCGGGCCAGCGCAGCCATGCGGGCTATGTTGCGGCGGGCCGTCCCTTCGTCCAGGAGAAGGGTGGGCCGTACGATCCCGGTACTGTTGAGTGTCTGAAAAAAATCCCGGGTCATAACGTAGTCTTTTCAAGTAACAGCAATCCTTCCCCACCGGATGGCACCGCCTCCAGGACATAGGGAAAACGTCCCGGCATGAGGGATAGGTGGTAATCCTCTTCGGGAGAGTTGACATTGTCCGGGTCGAAGAAACGTTGCCCGGTGCCGCGGCGTATCTGCTCCTCCATGGCGCCGAAGTCAGGGTTTTTCCCTTCCAGCAGTGCATGAATATATTCTGCACAGAGACGGTCCTCGTCAGCCGGGGTGACCGCGTTGTAGCCCATGGCCACCAGGCTGACCGTCCGGGGAGCGGTTTTTTTCAGGTAAGCAGCCGTGGCCGGAGCATTGACGAAAGAAGCGGCCAGCACTTTCTCCGCTTTGGCTGCGTTGACGAGGCCCTGTGTGCCGGCGCTGGTGGTCAGCACCACCTCCCTGTCACGGACCTCCGCCTGCATAACTTCGGAGGGGGAGTTGCCAAGATCAAAACCCTCCACCTTTTTCTCGTTCCGTTCGCCGGCCAGCAGGGTGTCAGGATGTGTGCTACGCCGGGCAAAGGCCTTTTCCACATCGCCCGTCACCAGCACGGCCGAAGCCCCCCGGTGGTAGAGGTAACAGGTGGTGGTGAAGGCCCGGAAGACATCAATGATCACGGCGATGCCCGTGGCTTCCCGCGCTCCTGCAATATATTCAAGATGGCGTATCTCCATGGTGTGGGGTTGAGGGGGTAAAAATATATATTCGATTGATAAGTTGATGGGTGATGAGTTGAAAAGTTGTTTATCTTTAGCAAAGATTTGTAAAAAGGCTCATTTTTATGAACTTTGCACCGTGAAAAAGTTCAGCGACAACATAAAACGTTTCATCCATTTTATCACCGTTGATATCTGGCGCGTGCCGCTGGAGGAACTTCCCAAGAGTAAATCCATTCTTTACAGGCAGTTACGGATCATCCTGCTGGCATACAGGGGGTTTAAAGAGGACCGTGTGGGTCTGCGGGCTTCGGCGCTCACCTATTACACCATGCTGTCCATCGTGCCTGTGCTGGCACTGATCTTTGGCATAGCCCGGGGGTTCGGTATCGAGACGCTCATCCGGGAGCAGTTGATGAAAAACTTTGAGGGTCAGCGGGATGTGATGGTGTGGCTGCTCGACTTTGCCAACAGGATGCTGGAGATCACACGCGGCGGATGGGTAGCCGGTATCGGTCTGCTGATCCTCTTCTGGTCGGTGATACAGG